>JAJZRT010000823.1 GCA_021802595.1 Pseudomonadota bacterium | reverse complement strand
GGCTGGTCGTATCGAGCAGCCTGCGCAGGCCGGGGCACAACGCGACGTACCAGCGCGTGAGGATGTCTTGGGTGGCGTCCCCATTCTCAACGCCCTGATAGCCGACATCGGCGAACACGTCCGCCTCCTCTCCGTGTACCAGCGCATGCGGCTGGGTCACGTCGTTGACGTTGGCCAAGGTGCCGACCACCGCGTGGACCAGGCCGCTGTCGGCATCGACGCCGATGTGGCACTTCATTCCGAAGTAGCACTCGTTGCCCTTCTTGGTCTGGTGCATTTCCAGGTCGCGCGTACCGGTGCTGTTCTTCGTCGAATTCGGGGCTGCGATCAGCGAGGCATCGACCGCTGTGCCTCCATTAAGCATCGGCCCCTTGGCCGCCAACGTGGCGTTCACGGCCTCCAGCATCTTGGGCGCCAGATCTTGCTGCTCCAGCAGTGCCTGAATCGAAGACTGCTCACCCGGTCGGGCAGGCGGTTCACTCCGCCCAGGCCCGCGAACCGGCGGTACATCGGGACGTCAACCAGCGCCTCTTCCATCGTCACATCCGACAGCCCGAACCAGTTTTGCAGGAAATAACTTCGCAACATGACCTCGAGCCCGAAGGGCGGGCGCCCTCGCTCCTTGCTCGGCGCGTGCGGCTCGATCAGCGCGAGCAACTGCGCCCACGGCACCACGCGAGCCAACTCGTCGAGGAACTTGCCCTTGCGTGTCTTGCGGATGCTCAGAGCCAGCCCGAGGTCGGCTTGCTTCATGCCTCCATTGTCACGGCCCCCGCAGCATCTCGCCAAGGCCGCGGAGGCGCCTCTTTGAACACCATCCTTAGGCGATCCGCCCGAAGTACGAGCCCTGGTGCTAGGCGCAATAAGATTCTACGTTGGCGACGATAGCCGGTTTTCGAAAGCGCGCCGCTGTCGCCTCATAAAATCAAAATCGGTGAAGCCAGTGCAGATTTAAGACAGTGCCTCGGCTGTAGTTTTTCGATTCAAGTTGGTCATATAAGTTTAGTGACCAATAGTTTCCTCGATCTTGCTGGAAGAAGATGCCGGGGCCTAGGGCAAGAACTTCAGCCTTTCCCGCGTCGCCATAAGGCGTCGATATTGGAAGGACCCCAGGGCGGTAGCCGTAGGAGTCGGTAGTTAGTTGTTTAAAATAATATCCGTTGATGCCAATATGTAGCTTTGGTGTAAAGCGGTAGGAGGCAGCAAAATTGATCCAGGCTGCTTGACCTGCTTGGCTGCTCGTCATTCCCAGGTGCGCAGGATCACGCGGATTGCTATTTTTGAAGTTGTAGAGGTAGTTCAGCCGCCATGACAATTCCGTTCTTGAGGTGGGTAAAATCGTTGCGGCCCAAGCTGGATTAAATGACCAGAATCCCGAGCCAGAATTTATGTCGTAAGATGAACTATAATTTCCCGTCGGAACGATAAAGTCTAGCTCAAAACGCTGCGAGAAGATTGGACGATGTCCCTTAAAAATGGGTCGGAACTGTAGAAATGCGCCGGCTGTTACATCGCCGAGGCCGTCGGAAGAGCTTAGAGTGATCGGGGAGGTTTTGCCAAACCTCGTAGAGAATCCCGCATAGGGGATCAGGACAGTAAAGCCAAGGTTTGCGCGGCCATGAAAATATGTCTCGCCGGTTGTGTACGCAAATTGGTTGATGAGAAGAAACACGTCGATCTGAGGGCTCTGAAAGGCGGGCGACTCTTGTCCATTCTGCGCATCAATGCGAGTGAGATGTTGAAATTGGTAATAGCCTAAATAGGCAAGACCCGGCTTCGGGGCGCCAAAGCCGTCAAAGAAGCTTGTGGCGCCCAAGTTGATTCCCGTTGGTTCGAGGTTCCCTGCGATAGCCAGTGGTGCGCACAAGATAGTAAGTCCGATTGCCGCTACGAGGTGGGCCCTCTGGAGAAATCGCCGCGCACGATTAGATTCCGGGGGATGCATTTTGGTTGTCTCCTATTGATTGAAAAGCCCCAAAATCACGGCAGAAGTGCCGCCATGATTGCAGGAACGATAAGGCACGTTCACATGCAGCCGTGTCATCTGAGCGGATGACCTAAACGCAGGGTGCTGCTGTGTCCAACACTCGATATTCCCCGGCGGGGCCCGGCCACGATCGGGGCCACGATCACCCTCACGATCACCGTCACGATCACGGAGTTCGACTGGCCACGGCCATCTTCCTGATGCTTAGGGCAACTCGCATCCCGGCGGTTCGTGGCGATCTTCCAATTCCACGCGCATCGCCTGACTACGCGATCTGACGACCGGTACCGGTGCTCGCCCCGCCGCGCGCTTCCGACGAGGAGGCTGTCGGAAGCGCAGCACAAGGTCATGCCATCGAGGGGGTTGACAGTCCCCTGCGTTGGTCGACGACTTGCCGCAGAGGTTCAGCCGCATCCAGCGCGGCCCCCGCGCCGCAAGCGCAGATGGATGGCCTCGCGCCCCAACTCGGACCCTCGCGTGCCACATGCCTAGCAAAAGAAGCACGTCCCGTTGGGCGATGGCACTGACCGCGGCCATAGGCACTGACCGGGCCCCAGACTGGACTTCGCCTGTACGTACGTTGCTTGAACGCTCTGCGGCCGCAATCAGCAAGTGATCAAACACCCACGCAAAGCTAGGGATGGCGGCCTCGCTCCTTGCGCGGCGCGTGCGGCTCGATCAGCGCGAGCAACTGCGCCCACGGCACCACGCGCTCCATCTCATCCAGGAATTTGCCCTTGCGGGTCTTGCGGCTCGTCAGGTCCAGGCCAAGGTCAGCTTGTTTCATGGGCTCATCGTCCTGGCCGCATCGTCACGGCGCCAGGGGCTGCGGGGCCCTTTTGAACACCATCCCTAGCGCACTGTCGTTAAAGCGGATGACAGACTTGCCCAGAAGCCCCTCATAAGATTTCCGCGCTGTTCAGCTTACACGTTGATGAGTTTTCGCCCGAGGGCGGAGCCGATGTAGTCTGAGGCGTCGAGCGGCTTGACGGACCAGGTCCGCAG
>JAJZRT010000822.1 GCA_021802595.1 Pseudomonadota bacterium | reverse complement strand
GGCGCGTTGGATCGCTTCCCAGTACATGATGTTTGCCATGCTGTGTTCCTTTAATTCAGTGTCGCGCAAGCGCCACGGGCCTTAAGCGGCCTTGCCCGTGAGCCACGGGAGCTGGGTTTCGCGGTCGGCGAAAACGTATTTTTCGAGGTCCTCGACGCGCGGTTCGGGCGACTCTTCCGAGAACTTGATGACTTCGTTTTCGATGTAGGCGTCGGTTTCCTTCTCCAGCGCCTCGAACTCGGCCATGGTGAGAGCCTTCTCGGCGATCAGGCGGTCGCGCAGGATGAAGATGGGATCGCGCTGCTTCCACAGTTCTTCTTCCTCGCGCGAGCGGTAGCCGCGCGAGTCGGACATGGAGTGGCCGCGATAGCGGTAGGTCATCAGTTCGAGGAAGAAGGGGCCGTTACCCGAACGCACATGATCGACGGCCTTGCGCGCGGCCTCGTACACCACTTCGATGTCCTGGCCGTCGCATTCGTCGGCCGGGATGTTGTAGGCGGCGACGCGCTTGTGCTGGTGGATCACGGCGGTGGAACGCTCGATCGAGGTGCCGATGCCGTACAGGTTGTTTTCGCACACGAACAGCACCGGCAGTTTCCACAATGCCGCCATGTTCAGGGTTTCGTGGAATACGCCCTGGTTGTTGGCGGCGTCACCGAGGAAGCAGATGGCGATCTCGTCGCCGCCCTTCAGCTGGATCGCCTTGGCGATGCCGGCCGCCAGCGGGAAGGGGCCGCCGACCAGCGCGTAGCCGCCCATGAAACGGTGCGCGCCGTCGAAGATGTGCATCGAACCGCCACGACCTTTGGAGGAACCGGTTTCCTTGCCGTACAGCTCGGCCATCACTTCCTTCGGATCGGCGCCGCACTTGATCGCATGGACGTGGTCGCGATAGCCGGTGATCACGTAGTCGTGACCGGGGCGCGCCGCTTCCATCACGCCGTTGCAGCAGGCTTCCTGGCCGGGGTAGAGGTGGAGGAAGCCGCCGATCTTGCGTTCGATGTAGGCCTGATAGCAGCGCTCTTCAAAACGGCGGTGCAACACCATTTCGCGCAGCACGCGTTTCTTGTCTTCAATCTTCATTCGGTTACCCTTAATGGATGGGCTCGGAAAAAGCGCCGGAAAAATACAAACGCGCAATTATCCGGTAAACCCCGCTAACCATCAAGAAAACGCCACCCCCAAGGAACCCGCATGCTGCCTAAACTCGCTGAAAACAAACACGAAATCACTGCCAAATCGCTGGAGGGCGCAGGGCACGCCTTGATCGTGTTGCCGGTGTCGAAAACCCTGCCCGACGTGCCGGGCAGCGCCGAACTCAAGGCCGTGATGAAGCGGCGCGAGCTCAAAATTGACGCGCTGGCGAAGTCGCCGGTGGCGGTGCAGCTGCCCGGCGGCACGCTCGCGGCGGTCGCGATGCTCAAGGCCGACGCCAGCACCTTCGAAACGCACGAGATGGTGCGCAAGGCGCTGGCCTTGCTGATGGCCGAGCATCCCAGGGCGCTGACGCTGGCCGTGTTCGGCGACGACGCATTCAAGGCGCGCGCAGCAGAAGCCGCGGTGTACACCGCGCTGGTCAACGCCGTGCCGCTGCCGTCGCGCAAATCCAAGACCGACGCGGCTCTGAAGAACGTGCAGTTGTTCGGCCACAAGTCCGCCGACGGCTTCGCCCGCGTACAGGCGCTGGCCGAAGGCAACCTTCTCACCCGCAGCCTCACCGTGCAGGGGCCGGATGAGCTCACGCCCGGCGTCTACCGCAAGCGCATCAAGGCGCTGGCCAAGCAGTACGGCTGGAGCGTGGAGGAATTCGCTTTCGACAAGCTGAAGAAGATGGGTGCCGGCGCCTTCTGCGCGGTGGCGCAGGGCTCGCCGGCCAGGGACGCGGCGATCGTGCGGATCAGCTACAAGGGCAAGGCCGGCAAGGCCAGGCCCGTCGCCTTCGTCGGCAAGGGCATCTGCTTCGACACCGGCGGCCACAACCTCAAGCCCGCCAAATACATGCAGGGCATGCACGAGGACATGAACGGCTCGGCGGTGGTGCTCGGCATCCTCGCCGCCGCATCGAAGCTCAAGCTGCCGGTCGCGCTGGAAGGCTGGGTCGCGCTCGCCGAGAACCACATCAGCCCGCAGGCCTACCGGCAGAACGAAGTGGTCACGGCGTTGAACGGCACCACCATCGAAGTCGTCCATACCGACGCCGAAGGCCGCATGGTCCTGGCCGATACGCTGACGCTGGCTTCCAAGGCCAAGCCCGTCCTCATCGCCGATTTCGCCACCCTCACCGGCTCCATGCACTATGCGCTAGGCAGCCGCATGTCCGGCGTATTCGCCACCTCCAGCGCGCTGGCGCACCAGGCGTCGCGCGCCGCCACCGCCAGCGGCGAACGCATCGTCGTCTTCCCCTATCCCGAGGACTACGACAGCAACCTCGATTCCACCGTGGCCGACGTCAAGCAGTGCAGCATGGAAGGCGAGGCCGACCACATCCTCGCCACCCGCTTCCTGTCGCGCTTCGTCGGCGACACGCCGTGGCTGCACATGGATCTGTCGGGTCACAGCTGCAAGGGCGGGCTGGGCGCGGTGATGAGCGACACCAACGGGTTTGGCGTGGCGTGGGGGATGGCGTTGCTGGATGGGTTGAAGGGGTAATTGCTGGCCAGCCGCCGTGTCTTGACGGCATGGGTTCTCGTCTTGGGAAGCGGGGCCAGCGAGGTTTCGCGCTGGCCCCCGTTTACCCATGATGTGCAGCCAAATTGCGAGTCTTGATCGCCTGGCCTGGCCGCTTTACGGATTGGCCTGAGGCAGCGGCGTGTCAATCATCGTCACGGCCATGTCCATGTCCGTGACGGCCTTTGTATTGGCCGCGGTGCAGGCCGTTATCGTGGTGGTCATGGTGATGGTCATCAACATAAACCACGTCCCTTTCGACGACGGTGTGCTTGGAGCTTTTGGATCCAATTGCCGCACCCGTGGCACCGCCAATGGCGCCCCCGAT
>JAJZRT010000821.1 GCA_021802595.1 Pseudomonadota bacterium | reverse complement strand
AACATCGACTACGACAGGCTGGAAGTGTCCTCGCCCGGCCTCGACCGGCCGCTGGTCAAGCTGCAGGACTATGCACGCTTCGCCGGCGAACAGGTGACGCTGAAGCTGCGGGTGCCGATGGACAACCGGCGCCGCCTGAGCGGCCAGCTGGTCGGCCTGGAAGGTGAAATGGTGAAGATGATCGTCGACGGCACCGAAATGTCGGTCGATTTGAGAAATGTGGATGTGGCCCGCCTGAAACCGATGGTTTGAGGGCAGGCGCTGGAGGGAATATGAGCCGTGAAATGTTGATGCTGGCGGATGCGCTGGCACGCGAAAAGAACGTTGACAAGGAAGTGGTGTTCGAGGCACTGGAGCAGGCGCTCGCCTCCGCCACCAAGAAACGCTTCAAGGAAGAGGCCGACGTGCGCGTGTCGATCAACCGCGAAACCGGCGACTACGAATCCTTCCGTCGCTGGCAGGTGGTCTCTGAAGCCGACCTCGAATCCGAGGGTTACCAGATCCTGCTGATCGACGCCCAGGACAAGATTCCCGACATCGAAATCGGCGATTACATCGAAGAACCGCTGGAAAACGTCGAATTCGGCCGCATCGGCGCGCAGGCCGCCAAGCAGGTCATCCTGCAGAAGATCCGCGACGCCGAACGCGAGCAGATCATCAGCGACTTCCTCGCCCGCAAGGAGCACCTCGTCAATGGCGTGGTGAAGCGTATCGATCGCGGCAACGCCATCATCGAATCGGGCCGGGTCGAAGGTTTCCTGCACCGCGACCAGATGATCCCGCGCGAGAACCTGCGCGTCGGCGACCGCGTGCGCGCCTACCTCCTGCGCATCGACCGCGGCGCGCGCGGTCCGCAGGTGATTCTGTCGCGCACCGCCCCCGAATTCATCATGAAGCTGTTCGAGCTCGAGGTGCCTGAGATCGAGGAAGGCCTGCTGGAGATCAAGGCGGCCGCCCGCGACCCCGGCCTGCGCGCCAAGATCGCCGTCGTCTCGCACGACCCGCGCATCGACCCGATCGGCACCTGCATCGGCTTGCGTGGTTCGCGCGTCACCTCGGTGACCAACGAACTCGCCGGTGAGCGCGTCGACATCATCCACTGGTCGGCCGACCCTGCCCAGTACGTCATCAACGCGCTGGCGCCGGCCGAGGTCAGCTCCATCGTGGTCGACGAGGACAGGCACAGCATGGATGTGGTGGTCGACGAGGAACAGCTGGCGATGGCGATCGGCCGCGGCGGCCAGAACGTGCGCCTGGCGTCCGAACTGACCGGCTGGGAACTCAACATCATGTCGCGCGAAACGGCCGAACAGAAACAGTCGGCCGAAAGCGGCAAGACGCTCGCGCTCTTCATCGAGAAGCTCGATGTGGACGAGGAAGTCGCCCAGATCCTGGTCGACGAAGGCTTCTCCACGCTGGAAGAAGTCGCCTATGTGCCGCTCAACGAAATGCTCGAGATCGAGGCCTTTGACGAAGACCTGGTCAACGAACTGCGCAACCGCGCCCGCAACGCCCTGCTGACCGCCGCCATTGTCGGCGAGGAACGGGTCGAGGCCTCCGCGGGCGATCTGCTGTCGCTTGAGGGCATGGACGCCGAAACCGCGCGCACGCTCGCCAGCAAGGGCGTCCATACCACCGAGGACCTGGCCGAGCTGGCCGTTGATGAGCTGACCGAAATGGCCGCCATGGACGCCGAACGTGCCAAACAATTGATCATGGCCGCACGCGCGCCCTGGTTCGCCCAAGGCTAAGAGGACTGCATGAACGTCGAACAATTTGCCCAGGAACTGAAACTGCCGCCCCAGCTGCTGCTGGAACAACTGAAAGCGGCGGGCGTCAACAAAAACGATGTGGTCGACTCCGTGACCGAAGCGGACAAGGCACACCTGCTCGACTACCTGCGCAAGATGCACGGTGGCGGGGCCGAGACCGGCAAGACCAAGATCACCATCACGCGCAAGCAGACCGGCGAGATCCGCAAGACCGACAGCACCGGCAAGTCGCGCACCATCCAGGTGGAGGTCCGCAAGTCGCGCACCTACGTCAAGCGCGACGCCGCGGCGCTGGCCGCCGAGGCCCAGCCTGTCGCCGAGCCGGCTGCTGAAGCCCAACCCGCTCCGCAGATCGAGGAACTGGCGCCGCCCGTCGTCGAAACGAAGGTCGAAGCACCTGTTGCCGAACCCGTCGCCGAACCGGTTGCGGCCCAACCCGCCGAGGTCAAGCCCGTATCGGCCGAACCTGCCGTGGCTGAACCTCCGGTTGCCGAAGCAGCGCCGGTCGAGGTCCCTGCCGAGCCTGCGGCAGAGCCGGCTCCGGTGGTGAAGAAAACCACCCGAATCAAGAAGGCCTCGATCCTGAACGAGGCCGAGGTCAAGGCGCGCGAAGAAGAAGCCCGCCGCCACTCTGCCCTGCTCGAACGCCAGGCTGCGGACGCCAGGGCCCGTGCCGAACGCGAAGCCTTGCGCAAGCAGGCCGAAGCCGCGCGCGAAGCAGCCAAACTGGCCGAAGCCCAGAAAGCCGCTGCACCTGCCGCACCCACCGCCCCGACGGAAAAAACGCTGCACAAGCCTGACAAACCCGGCGCGGCCAAGGGCGACAAAAAACCGGCCAAGAAGGCCGAAGGCAGCTGGAAGGATGAAGCCGCGCGCCGCAAGGGCGGACTCAAGACCCGTGGCGGCGCTGCGCCTGACGCAGGCTGGCGCGGCCGCAAGGGCAAGTCCAAGTCCGGCCACGAGGAAACCACGTTCGTTGCGCCGACCGAGCCGATCGTGCGTGAAGTGCTGATACCCGAAACGATCACCGTCGCCGAGCTTGCCCACAAGATGTCGGTGAAGGCGGCCGAAGTCATCAAGGCGCTGATGAAGCTGGGCAGCATGGTGACCATCAACCAGGTGCTCGACCAGGAGACGGCGATCATCGTGGTCGAGGAAATGGGCCACATCGGCAAGCCGGCCGCGCTCGACACGCCGGAAGCCTTCCTGATCGAACGCCGCGAA
>JAJZRT010000820.1 GCA_021802595.1 Pseudomonadota bacterium | reverse complement strand
GGCAGCCCCGTCAGCGCATCGTGATGGGCCGTGTATTCGAGCTTGTCCTGGACTTCCTTGATCGAAGTGATATCCGCGAATACGCCGATGTAGTTGATGACGGCGCCGGCATCATCCCGCACTACGCTGATATTGAGCCACTCCGCATAGTCCGTCCCGTCCTTGCGCCGGTTCCAGATTTCGCCTTGCCAGCGGCCGGCGGTCCTGATGGCGTCCCACATCTGGCTGTAGTACCCGTCATCGTGCCGCCCGGATTGCAGGAGATTCGGTTCGCGGTTCCTCACCTCTTCTTCGCTGTATCCGGTAATGCGCGTAAAGGCCTGGTTCACCGCAATGATGCGCTGGTCCGCGTCCGTGATCACGACGCCTTCGCTGGTGTTCTCGAACACCTTCGCCGCCTGGCGCAGCCGCAGTTCGGCCTGTTTCTGTTCGGTGATGTCCTGCACCGTCCCGACCATGCGAACGGCATTGCCACCCGCATCGAGCGTGACTTCCCCCCGCTCCTGGACCACGCGCTCCACGCCATCGGGACGCACGATCCGGTGCTCGATGCCATACGGCCTGCCATACTCCACCGCCTCCTTGACGGCCTGCTGGACCCGGCCGCGGTCATCCGGATGAACGCGATCGAGAAAGGTCTCGTAGGTCGCGCCGAAACGGTCTGGCGACAGTCCGAAGATGCGGTAGATCTCGTCCGACCAGTGCAGACCCCCCCGGGTGATATCCCACTCCCAGCTCCCCAGGCTGGCGATGCGCTGCGCTTCGGCGAGGCTTTTCTGACTCTGGCGCAGGGCCGTTTCGACCTGCTTGCGCGCGGTGATGTCACGGTCCATGCCGCGATATCCGACCAGCTTCCCGGCCGGATCGAAAACGGGAACAGCGTTGGTTTCGAGCACCACCTCATGGCCATCCTTGTGGCAGTTGATGTTCTCGATACCGAAGCCCGGCTGCAGCGATGCCGCGATTCCGCCGAACAAGGCACGGACACGTTCCGCCTCGCCGGCAGGCATCAGGTCGAAGGGCGTTCTGCCGATGATTTCCTCGGGCGTGTAACCCAGCAGGTCGCGAATCTTCGGGCTGACATAGGTGTAGGTGCCACGCGCATCCACTTCCCAGATCAGGTCGCTCGAACTCTCGACCAGCATGCGGAAACGCGCTTCGCTCTCCCTGAGTTCGGCCTGCGACAAAGCGAGCCGCTTCTCCACCCGCTGGGTGAGCACATAGAAGAAGCCGAACAGGCCACCGCCGAGTCCGGCCGCAAGCATGCCGGACATCCATACTTCACGTCCCTCGTCTGCCTGCGCGTGGCCCCAGTAGCCACTGAAAAAGCCGATGACCAGCACCAGCAGCGCCAGCGCCAGCGGCGTCAGAACAGCTGGCTTGAGGCTGAGTCTTGCGGAAGTTGCCGCTTTCATTTTTTCTTTTCTGCTTTCTGCGCATCCGCAGAAAGCCCGGTTCGGTTATACAAGTGGCCATCCGATGGTCGCCGTGGCCAGCCAGAGGGCCACCCGGGCGCTCCGGCAACCCGGCCAGCGAAGACCCCTCTGTCGCGGCTGCCGTTTGAACGGATAGCACGCTTGATAACGGTCTGAACGCAGAAAACTTGATTCGATACAGGGGCTTATATGTGCCGCCTCCTGGGGTGGCGCACTGCGGCGCGATAGCCCGAAATCGGTGCAATTGCAGGCGGCCCTCTCCTAGCCTGGGCGGCCTTTGCCTTACTTCGTCAGCGCCATGAACAACTGCGGCAGTCGTTCCGGCAGCCGCTCGACATGGTCGATGACCGTGTACTGGCGGCCGAAGATGTCGGCAACGTAGTCGTCGGCCCCCGCCTTCAGTTGAGCGTCGAGACTGATGCAGTAGGTAAAGATATTGTCGCGGTCGAGTTCCCTGACAGCCTGGCGGGCATCCTCGATCAGCAGGCGCTCGTCGTGGACATCGACGTCGGACGGCTTGCCGTCGGTGAGGATGAGCAAGAGCTTCTTGTCGGCGGAGCGCGCGCCGAGGTAATGCGCGGCGTGGCGCATCGCGGCGCCCATGCGGGTCGACCAGCCGGCCTGCATCGCGGCCAGACGCGCCTTGACCTCGTCGTTCCAGTGTTCGCCGTAACCCTTGATGTGCAGGTAGCGCACGTCGTGGCGGGTGTTGGAATGGAAACCGGCGATGGCGAACGGGTCGCCGAGTTTCTCGATCGCCCAGGCCAGCAGCGAAACCGCTTCCTGCGAGAGTTCGAGGATGGTCTGCTCGCTGCCTGCGGCCTTTTCGTTGAGCGACTCGGACAAATCGAGCAGCAGCATCACCGCGATGTCGCGCCCGTCGGTACGGTGGCTCATGTTGATGCGCGGATCGGGGGTGGCGCCGCCCTTGAAGTCGATCAGCGAACGGATGGCGACGTCGAGGTCAAGCTCGCTGCCCTCCTCCTGGTAGCGGATGCGCACCTTGTCCTGCGGCTTCAGGAGGTCGAGCATTTTTTTCAGTCGCTTGGCAAGCGCGCCGTGCTTGGCGAGCAGGCGGTCGATGTCAGCTGCGCTGCCGGCCGGATGCAGTGCCTCGTAGACGCTCGCCCAGTCCGGGCGGTAGGTCTGGCTCGCGTAGTCCCATTCGGGATAGTGGCGCGGCGGCAGGCCGCGGATTTCCTCGCCAGGTTCGATCTTGCGCTGTTCGTCGAAGGCTTCTTCCTCGTCGCCCGATTCGATGAATTTCCACAGCTGGCGATTGTCGTCGCGGTAGTCTACGACGGTGTCGGCGAAATGCACTTTGGCGAACTGGTCGCTCTGGCGGCGGGTCCGGGCCACATAGGAAAGCGCGAGCGACGCGATTTCCTGCGTGCTGGATGCGCCCTGCGCCATGACGGCGTGGAACCGCTGCACGTAATCCAGCAGGTCGGCGTCCAGATAGCCGTGATCGGGATCGAGCAGCGCGCGCGACAGCATCGCCATGCGGTGGCGCAGGCAGGAGGTGGTCTCGGGATCGCAGGCGTTTTCAACCGGCCTGGGA
>JAJZRT010000819.1 GCA_021802595.1 Pseudomonadota bacterium | reverse complement strand
GGCAAGGGCACGGTCGTCAGCATCGGCGGCACGAACGTCACGCTGCGCGGACTGCGCATCGCCGGCAGCGGCGAGTCGCACGATGCCGTCGATGCGGGCGTGCTGGTCGAGGGCGACGGCCATCTGATCGAGGACAACCGGATCGAGGACGTGCTGTTCGGCATCCACCTGCGCCAGGCCAGGAACACGACGGTGCGCAACAACAACGTGACCGGCAAGCCGCTCGAGCCCGGCATGCGCGGCGACGCCGTCCGCCTGTGGAACGGGTCGGGCAACCGCATCGAAGACAACCGCTTCCGGCGTGCGCGCGACCTGACCTTCATCAACGCCCCGGACAACCTCGTCGCCGGCAACGATTTCAGGGATGGCCGCTACGGCATGCAGGTGGTGTTTTCGCCACGCCTGAAAATCGAGCGCAACCACATCTCGGCCATGGGCACGGGCATCGTCGTCCTCTATTCGCGCGACGTCGAGCTGCGGCACAACCACATCGAACACGCGCTGACCGGCGGCGGTGCGGGCATCGTCTTCAAGGAAAGCGATACCGGCGTCGTCGAGCACAACACCGTGCTGCACTGCGCCGTCGGCCTCAAGGCGGATGCGCCGCCGGAACCGGTCGGCGTGCTCGAGGTGCGCGACAACCGCTTCGCCCACAACATCGTCGGCCTGTATTTCTACGGCGAGGCGGGCGGCCACCGCTTCGTGCGCAACCGCTTCGACAACAATCTCACCACCGTCGCGATCAGCGGCCAGGGCGCGGGGGTAAGCAACGTCTGGCGCGGCAACCGCTGGGACGAGTACCAGGGTTTCGACCGCAACCGCGACGGCACCGGCGACACGCCGCACGACGCCTGGCTCTATGCCGACCGCATCTGGATGGAGAACCCGATGGCCACGTTTTTTCGCAACTCCCCGATCCTCGAGCTGCTGGATTTCCTCGAGCGCCTCGCGCCGTTTTCCCTGCCCTACCGGATCCTCAGCGACCCGACGCCGGACATGCGGTAGCGGGACCTGACGAAAATCAAGGAAAACGCCTTGCCACGAATGGAACAATTCACCCACTAACGATCCGAGTACGCACCGATGCGCCTGACTGCCACCTTCCTGTTTGTCCTCCTTCTGGGTTCCTCCGCCCTGCATGCCGCCTTGCCCGAGGGCCAGCAGGACAGCGGCAAGGAGATCTACGGCCCATGCGCGGCCTGCCACGGCGACCTCGGCCAGGGCGGCAAGCGCGGCGAGTATCCGCGCATCGCCGGCCAGCGTGCCGCCTACATCGAATACTCCCTCAAGAAATTCCGCACGCGCGAACGCATCAACATCCCGATGTTCCCCTACACGCAGGAGCGCGAGTTGCCCGACACCGACATCAAGGCCGTGGCCGAGTATCTGGCCGGAATCGTGCTGCCGACCAAAATACCGGAATTCAAGCCCACCGACGACGCGCTGACGCGGCTGCTGGCGATGGAAAAGGTGCTGATCATCCCGAAGCTCGACGGCGACCTGGAAAACGGCGGCAAGCTCTACAAGGAAGAATGCGCCTACTGCCACGGCGCGGACGGCCGCGGCAAGACGCGCTTCCCGATGCTGATCGGGCAATACACCAACTATCTGCAGAAGCAGATGGACGCCTACCTCAAGGGCGAGCGGCCGCACGACACGGTCGAGGACGAGGAGGAGGAAGACGTCAAACCCAAGGCGAAGACGCCCGTCAAGAAGGTTGGCGTACTCAACCGGCTGACGGAAAAGGACATCCAGGACATCCTCGCCTACATCACCCGGTTGCAGGACGAATGAGCGCGGCCTCGGGCACTTTTCCGCATGCACCTAAGGAGGATAGACTTGCCAGCGCGAGGAAATCGCCATGAAACAGACCTTATCCATTTTGGTTCGACTGCTGGCAGGAGCGCTGCTTGTGGCCTTCCTGCTGCCGGCCCGGGCCCAGGTACTCGGCGCCAATGACAAACCCATTCACGACGCCGCGCGGCTGGGAACGGATGTCGAGGTACTCGCCATTCTCAAGGCCGACGCGACGGCGCGCGACGCGCGCACCGACGGCGGCGCGACGCCGCTGCATCTGGCGGCGACCAATGTCAACCCGGCTGCGCTGAAGGCGCTCATCGCCGCGGGCGCCAACGTCAATGCCCGGGACAACGAAGGCGCGACGCCCCTGCACATGGCCGCCTACACCCAGCGCACCGCCCAGGCCCGGCTCCTGCTCGAAGCCGGCGCCGATCCCCTGGCGAAGACCCACGCCGGCCGCGACGTGCTTTCCCTTGCCCGCAAGGTCATGGCCCATGAAACCGCCGGCGTGATTTCGCTGTGGCTGCTCAAGGGTTGCCAGGCGGGCAAGCCGTGCTGACGCGCCCGGCCGCGCTCGCGGCGCTGCTCATGCTGGCCCCGGGCATTCCATCCGCCGAGACGGGAACGCTGCCGCCGGTCGAGATTCATGGACCGCGGGTCTGCCTGGCTTGCATCGACTGGGCCGACCATCTGCGGCAGCATGGCTTTACGGCGACCTTCAGGGGCACCGACGACATGGCGGCGGTGAAGCGCCGGCTCAAGGTGCCGGCGGAACTCGAATCGGTGCATACGGCGCTGGTCGGCGGCTACTTCATCGAAGGCCATGTCCCGGCGGAGGACATCAAGACGCTGCTGAAGGAAAAGCCCAGGGCGCGCGGCCTGGCCGTGCCGGGCCTGCCCCGCGGCGCGCCCGGCCGCGAAAAATGGGCGCCGTACTGCGAGACCGGCTGCACCATCCTCGACAACGAGGGCGGCGAGCCGATGGTGCGCCGCGAACTGTTCAACACCTATCTGGTCGCGCCGGACGGCAAGACCAGCGTCTGGGCACGCCACTGAGAACGAGGCGGGCGCATCAGCGTATCAGCGTATCAGCGTCGGAGCGCCAGGAACTCCTCGAACATCCCGGCCGCCCATGCCAGGTCCTCGTCGCGCGGATTGGGATCGGGAAACTGCTGGGTATTCTGCTCGATGAGGCCA
>JAJZRT010000818.1 GCA_021802595.1 Pseudomonadota bacterium | reverse complement strand
CTCGCTGCAGGAGATCCTGGGCGACAAACGCTCGCGCGGCGCCTTCGGCGAGGTCCAGCTGGAAGCGCTGGTGCGGAACAGCCTGCCGCCCGACGCCTACGCCTTTCAGCATACGCTCAGGAGCGGCGCCCGCGCCGACTGCGTGCTGATCCTGCCGGAGCCGACCGGAACGGTATGCGTCGATTCCAAGTTTCCTCTGGAAAACTACAGCCGCATGTTCGACGACGGCCTGCCGCCGGCCGAGCGCGATGCGGCGCGACGGCTGTTCAAGGCCGACGTCAGGAAACACGTCGACGACATCGCCGCCAAGTACATCGTCGAAGGCGAAACCTCCGACGGCGCGGTGATGTTCCTGCCGGCCGAGGCGGTGTTCGCCGAAATCCACGCCTACCATCCGGACCTCGTCGAGCACGCGCAGAAGAAGCGCGTGTGGCTCACCTCGCCGACCACGCTGATGGCCGTGCTGAACACGGCGCGTGCAGTGATCCGCGATTCCGAAACGCGGCGCATGGCGCACGTCATCAAGGACGAGCTCGGCAAGCTGGCGAAGGATTTCGCGCGCTTCGACGAGCGCATGAAGAAACTCGCCACCCACATCGAGCAAGCAAACAAGGATGTCAGCGAGGTGCGCATTTCCAGCGACAAGATCAGCAAGCGCTTCGCCCAGATCGAGCGGGTCGAACTCGAGCACCCCCAGCACGATCCCGCGATCCCGCTGCTCGACAGCGACGAATGAACTGGTTTTCCCGTTGGCGCCGCGAACGCATTCTCCGGCGCCATCTCGTTCCCGCCGATGCCTTCAACGCTGCCGTCGGACGCCTGCCGATCCTGCACGGGCTGACGCCTGGCGAGCTGGCTCGACTGCGTGAAATGGCCAGCCTGCTCATTCACGACAAGACCTTCTCCGCTGCGGGAGGTGCCGAGGTCGACGATGCGATGCAGCTCGCCATCGCGCTGCAGGCCTGCCTCCTGATCCTCAACCTCGGCGAGGACAGCTACCGCGGCTGGAGCGAAATCATTCTCTATCCTGACGAGTTCCTGCGTCCGCGCGAGGACATCGACGAGGCCGGCGTTGTGCACCACACGCGCGATATCCTGGCCGGCGAATCCTGGCATGGCGGCCCGCTGGTGCTGTCGCTGGCCGATGTCGAAGCCAGCGGCCGGGCCGATGGTTTCAACGTCGTGCTGCACGAGTTCGCCCACAAGCTCGACATGCTGAACGGCGACGCCAACGGCTTTCCGCCGCTGCATCGCGGCATGGACGCCGCCGCCTGGGCCCGGGACTTCGGCCACGCCTACGAGGATTTCTGCGCGCGCGTCGATGCAGGCGAGGACACCCTCATCGACCCCTATGCCTCGGTCGACCCTGCCGAGTTCTTCGCGGTGCTGACCGAGCTCTTTTTTGAAACGCCGCAGCTGCTCAATGCGGAATACCCGGCCATTTACCGCCAGCTGCAGCTGTTCTATCGCCAGCATCCGCTGTTGCGGCAGGAGCCCCATGCCCATGCCTGAACCCTGGATTGCCTCCCGCATGGCGGGCATCGAACCCTTCCACGTCATGGCCATCCTGGCGCGCGCCCAGGCCCTGGAAGCCGCCGGGCGCGACATCATCCACCTCGAAATCGGCGAGCCCGACTTCGCCACGCCCGAACCCATCGTCGAGGCCGGCATCGCGGCACTGCGCGCCGGCCATACGCACTATACCGGCGCGCTCGGCCTGCCCGCCTTGCGCGAGGCCATCGCCGCGTTTTATGCCGCGCGCTGGCAGGCCACGGTCGCGCCGGAGCGGATCGTGGTGACTCCCGGCGCATCCGGTGCCCTGCTGCTGGCGCTGGGCCTGCTGGCGGGACCCGGCGACGAGGTGCTGATGGCCGATCCGGGCTATCCCTGCAACCGCCATTTCGCCGGATTTTGCGATGCGCGTGCGATCAGCATTCCGGTCGACGCCGACAGCGGCTTTCAGCTCACCCTCGAAGCCATCGAGCGCCACGCCACCCCGGCCACCCGCGCCATCCTGATTGCCAGCCCGTCCAACCCCACCGGCACGGTCATCCCGTACACCGAGCTGGCTCGCATCCACGATTGGTGCCGCGCGCGGGGCGTGGCCCTGATCGTCGACGAGATCTATCTGGCGCTGACCTACGACGGCGACGAGCAGACGGCGGCGCGCTGGGACGACGTGTTCGTCGTCAACAGTTTCTCCAAGTATTTCCTGATGACCGGCTGGCGGCTCGGCTGGCTGGCAGCCCCCGCCTGGGCCATGCCGGCGCTGGAACGGCTGGCGCAGAATCTGTTCCTGGCCGCCCCCACGCCGGCCCAGCATGCCGCGCTGGCTGCATTCACGCCGCCGGCCCTGGCGCAACTCGAAGGCCGCAAGGCCGAACTCAGGGCCCGCCGTGATTTTCTGCTACCCGCCTTGCGCGAGCGGGGCTTCGCCATTCCGGCAGCCCCGCAGGGCGCGTTTTACCTGTATGCCGATTGCAGCCGCTTCATCCCGGACAGCCAGGCCTTCGCCAGCCAGCTGCTCGAACAGGCTGGCGTCGCGGTGACGCCGGGGATCGATTTCGGCCATCACCATGCCAGTCGTCATATCCGCTTTGCCTATACCCAGCCCCTTTCACGGCTGGCCGAAGGTATGGCCCGGCTCGATCGTTTTTTGCAGGCATAAAAAAACCGGCCAGAAGGCCGGTTTCCTTCATTCCTGAGACAGGAATTACTTGGCAGCAGGTGCCTCAGCAGGCGCGGCAGGAGCAGCAGCACCATCAGCGGGAGCAGCAGGGGCAGCAGCACCATCAGCGGGAGCAGCAGGCGCGGCTTCCGGAGCAGCGGGAGCAGCAGCTTCCGGAGCAGCGGGAGCAGCAGCTTCCGGAGCGGGAGCAGCAGCAGCGGGCGCTTCAGCGGGAGCAGCAGCTTCTTCTTTTTTGCCACAAGCGGTCATGGAAACAGCCAGCAGAGCAGCCAGGAGAACGGAATATTTCATTTGATTTCCCTTTTCGTACA
>JAJZRT010000817.1 GCA_021802595.1 Pseudomonadota bacterium | reverse complement strand
CGCCGAACACACCGGTCAGCACGATGATCAGCAGCGTCAAAATCACGCCCAGGCCGGGAATGCGCATTCCGAGCCAGGCCTGGGGCTGCCATTGGGCCGGCAGCACCAGCAGGCTCTGGTCCAGGGTGCCGATCAGCAGGTTGAGCACCCACAGGGTGATCCCCAGCGGCACCCAGATCAGCAGGCCGGTAATGAAATAACGCTTCATGAGACTATTCCGTCAAAAACAAAGAAGCGGACGGTTCGCACCGCCCGCTTCCCGGCTTCCTGTACCCCGTCAGTTACACGCCGGACACGCACCCGTGCCACAGGCGTGGGACGGCGCGTCGGACTTCGTCTCGGCAGGCTTGCTCCCGCCATTCTTGAAGTCCGTGGCATACCAGCCCGTCCCCTTCAGGGCGAAGCCCGCAGCGGTAAGCTGCTTGGCATAGTCCGGCTTGCCGCACGACGGGCACACCTTCAGCGGAGCATCGGACACTTTTTGCATCTCGTCCTGGGCGAAGCCGCAGGAAGCACATTTGTAGGCGTAAATCGGCATAATTCACTCCGATAAATCAAATAGTTGCGTAATTATACCCGCGATGGGGCCCAGCCCCAACACTTGGCAGAAGTATCCATACCGGGACACGTACCCAAACAAGCGTACTTATTCCCAACCCGGGACATCTGTGAACATGGGGTCCGAACAACGTCCCTCCAACCCGGCTCCCCAAGGCGCGGCCATGCCGACGGGCCCGCTTCACCAATCCAGCGTCAGACTCAGGTAGGCGCGCCGGCCGAACAGGTTGTCGTTGCGAAATTCCTGATAGGGCTGCCCCCCCAGGTTCTGACCCACCAGCGCCAGTTCCACCTGTTGCTGCCGGAATTGCCAGCGCTTCGCCACGCGCGCGTCGACCCGGGTGAACGGCGCCGTGTAGTCGCCGTCACCCAGCCAGACCATGGAATCCTGCCTGTACACGCCCACGCTGGCCTCCCAGCCCCGATCGAGCTTGAAGATGCCGAGTGCGGAAAAGTTGTTTCGCGGCGTCGACGTGACGTAATCGACATCGGGCGAATCGATCCTCACCCAGGCATAGGACAGCACAAGATCGAACCATCGGCGCGGGGTCCAGCGCAACTGGGTATCGCCCCCCCGGATCGTGGCCTCCAGCAGATTGGCGTACTGAAACAGCTTGTTCAGCGGAGTCCCGATGTTCTGATCGCCGATCAACCGGGTCAAGCTGTCGCGGAAAAGGCGGACGTCGACCTGCAGCTGGAGCGGGCGGATATGACCCACATAACCCAGCTCACGGGAGACAATCTGCTCCGCCTGCAAGCCTGCTGACGGCGCGAATATGTGTCTGATTAGCGTGCCGCTTAGCGTATAGTAGCGTTGATCTCCCGATTCCTCGAAGAAGGTGGGGGAGCGGTAGGCCCGGCTGATCGAGGCGCGCAGGGCATGATCCGGCGCGGGGAGGAAATTGACCGCCAGACGCGGCGACAGATCGAACCCGCTGAGGTAATGGCGCTCGGCCAGGGCACCTGCGTTCACCGTCCATTGGGGTGCCAGTCGCCATTCGGCATTGCCGAACAGGCGGAACAGCGTCCCCGACTGCGACCCCTCATTGTAGAAATAGCCGGGTGCCGTGACCCCTTCGCGACGCGCTTCCGCACCCCACACGACGCGCAGGCTGTCGGACAGGCGGGAGATCCGCTGGAACTCGAGGTCGTCGCGCCACTGCATGTAGCCGAGATTGACCGGCACGTCCCCCAGCGCGGTTGGCACCAGGTACTCGTCGGCCTTGCGCTGGCGGATGTGGTAGAACTGCAAGGACCACTCGTTCTCGGCATCGATGACCCGATGGAATCGGGTCTGGAAATGCTCCGAACCGACATCGAGGCTACGTACCGGGTCCGTACTAACGCCGGCCACTCCCTGGCGCCAGTCTCCCCGACTGAGCGCAAAGGTCGTGTTGAGCTCGTCCGTGGCAGACAGCCGGTAATCGACCCGCAGATCCAGGTGGCGCGTCGTCGTCAGCTCCGCCTGCGTTGCGAAGCGGTCGCGGCGCTGGTCCGAGACGGTGAGGCGGTACTGCAGATCATCCGTCCCGTTTCCATAGCGGAACAAGGCACCGGAGTTGCCACGGGTGCCGGCCTGCACGGAAAGATGGCTGCCCGCCGCCTGCGCCGCCGCCTTGGTAATGATGTTGATGACGCCCAGAAAGGCGTTCGACCCATAAGCCGCCGAATTGGGGCCGCGCACCACCTCGATGCGCTCGATGTCCTCGATGGAGATCGGCAGCGACGCCCACGGCACTTCGCCGAAAGCCGGGGTATACACCGATCGCCCGTCGATCAGGACCTGCATGCGCCGGGAGAAAGCATCCCCCAGCCCGTGATAGCTGACACCCCACGTGTTGTCGCGCGTATAGGCCACGGTGAATCCCGGCACCAGGCGGAACAGGTCGGGAATGTCGCGAAACCCCGAGGCGCGGATCATGTCCTGGTCGATGACGGTGACGGCGGCTGGCGCTTCGTTGACCGGTTGCGACAGGCGCGATGCCGACAGCACCACCGGCATGTCTTCAAGAAAATCGGTTTCGGTGATCGCAGCCCGCGCCTGCTGGGTGCACGCCAGGACACCGCCCAGAATTAGCGCGCACTCCAATACGCCGAATGTCATGTGTGTTCTGTTCACCCCTGTGCCGGTGCGCACGCGCACCCTCTCCCTCTCCGCCCTGCTTGATTATTGTGTTTCAGGGATAACGGCTGACTGCCCCGCCGCTTGAAATTAGAACGGAATATCGTCGTCCATGTCGTCGAAGCCGCTGCTGGCAGGACGCGGCGCGGCCGGGGCGCTGCTGCGCGGCTGGCTGCGCGGGGCGGCCTGGCTGAAGCCGCCATCGTCCATGTCGGCCATGCCGCCGCCGCCCTTGCTGCCCAGCATCTGCATGCGGTCGCCGCGGATTTCGGTGGCGTATTTCTCGACGCCTTCCTTGTCGGTGTACTTGCGGGTTCGGAT
>JAJZRT010000816.1 GCA_021802595.1 Pseudomonadota bacterium | reverse complement strand
CTCGCCGCAACCACTCGCCGGGGTTCAAGGCCAAAGTGGCCTTGGCGGCGATGAAGGACGATAAGACGATCGCCGAGGTCGCCCAGCAGTTCGAAGTCCATCCCACGCAAGTCACCGAGTGGCGCCGGCAGCTGCTGGAGCGCGCCGCCGACGTGTTCGGCTCGGGTGGTGCGCCGGCGGCCGCGGCACCCGGCGTGGACGTGAAGGTGCTGCACGCCAAGATCGGGCAGCAGGCGCTGGAAATCGATTTTTTAAGCGGCGCGCTCACCAAGGCGGGACTGCTGAGCGCAAGCAAATGATCGACCGCGACCACAAGCTGCCGGTGAAACGCCAGGCCCAGCTGCTCGACATCAGCCGGGGCACCGCGTACTACCGGCCCCGCCCGGTGAACGAGCGCGACCTGGCGCTGATGCGGCGCATCGACGAGCTGCACCTGGAGCATCCGTTCGCCGGCAGCCGGCTGCTGTGCGGCCTGTTGCGCCGGGAGGGACACCGGGTCGGCCGCCTGCACGTGGGCACGCTGATGGCGCGCATGGGGATCGAGGCGCTGTACAAGAAGCCCAATACCAGCCGCAAGCATCCTCGGCACCCGATCTACCCGTACCTGCTGCGCGGCTTGAAGATCGAGCGCGCCAACCAGGTCTGGGCCATGGACATCACGTACATCCCGATGGCGCGCGGCTTCGTCTACCTGGCAGCTGTGCTGGACTGGCACAGCCGACGCGTGCTCGCGCACCGCGTGTCGATCACCATGGAGGCTGACTTCTGCGTGGCTGCGCTGGAGGAGGCGATCGCCCGCCACGGCAAACCCGAGATCATGAACACCGATCAGGGCAGCCAGTTCAGCAGCCTGGAGTTCACCGACACGCTGCGCCACCACGGCATCGCCATCAGCATGGACGGCCGCGGCTGCTGGCGCGACAACGTGTTCGTCGAGCGACTGTGGAAGAGCATCAAGTACGAGGACGTCTACCTCAAGGCCTACGAGACGGTCAGCGCCGTGCGCGCCGGTCTGGCCGCCTACATCGACTTCTACAACACACGCCGGCCGCACAGCGCCCACGGCGGCCGCACTCCCGAGGAGGCCTACTACGCTACCCTGCCGACATCCAGGCTGGCAGCCTGAGCCGCCCGAACACGGGTTACCCCCCGCGGCTTGCGTTCGTCGCAAGCGACGCCGCCGCCGGGGATAACCCTGCACCGAGGCACACGAACCCGCAGCCCATCCACTTAAGAAATCGCTGCCGCGTGTTCAAAGGAACCGAGCCACCTCTGTAGGTCCCCGCGACTTCGAATCTGCTCGTACCCGAATCCATCGAGGCCTCCAGTGAAGGAACGCCCGGTTTTATTCGGTGCCGATGAAGGAAAGGCGGCCTCGCTGAATCCGCTCCTGCGCCTGCCTGCGGGCCGCCATAGCAGTGCAGTCATCGCCCACGCGCGCACATCGCGCACGCACCTTTGTGCGGAGGTCATGCAAGAACACCACCGGGCAACACCTGCCCATGGTCGCTGACGGCGAGGCGCGCGACTCACGCCTAGCGCTACCCGTTCAGGCAAAGCCGAACGGCCACCGCGTCCCCTTACCCGAAGGAAACTGACTGGGATGCCACCATTCTCAAACGAGCGTCGACCTCGCGCTCGACAGCGGAAAGCCCCCAGCGTTCAGCCTCGATCAAGGTGAACCCCTTCCCCTCGACCAGGCCACGACACTTCACGCCGTTGATGTAAATCTGCACGGGCCACCGGTCGGAGGCGGCGTCGTAGTCCGTCACGATAGAGAAGCTGTTGCCTCGGTATCGCCCTCGAAGCTCGACGCCTCGCACGCGGGCATCCTCGATGTGGTTACAGGAATCCGGATGAAGCATGACCGTACCCCCAAGAGGCGGAATGCGGGCCGTGGCGGCCCCGAAACACTGCGAAGAAATGCAAATGCTCCTGCCTCAATCCTGCTACCGGGCGAAGGTCTCTGCGACGTCGTGTGACGTTCGAACTTGATCTGCTCACCCCTTGTGAGCGTCGATTGATCGCGAGATTATGATGTTGGCTGGGTTGCTGCAATCTCACCGCCTCCTCCCACGGTAGGTCTCGAATCCACGCTGCCGCAGGTCGCACGCTGGTCATTGGCCGCAGTCATCGTCCCAGGAAGTATTCGCGACGGCCCGGGTCAATAGTCCTTCAAGCGAGGAGCAGGCGTCGCAGACCACTGCCGTTGCGGTTAATGCTCGCTTCGTCCGAGGCGAGGACTTCGGCCCGATGCCGTCTCAGCGCCAACCACGCAGCGCCGTCATACGCAACCCGAGGGGGCGCAATCCAGCGTATGTCGGCCCCGACAGTCATGAACGCCCGGCGCAGATTGCCCATGCGCGTCAGGGGCGCGTCGCGCGTTCACTTCGTCTTCTTCGGTCGGCCTGTCTTGATGGCCGGCACAGCCTCGATGGCTGCGAGCAGGGCGCGGTCGTCGAGTGTGGCCAGCAGTCCGATCCCCGCGCGCAGAACCTCGCTCTTCTTGGCGGGCCGGGTCAGCTTGACCAGACGCTCCTTGAGGGAATGCAAGGTCAGGTATTCCGAGCGCGGGATGGTAAAGCTGTCGCGCACCAGTTTGACCTTGGGAGACTTGGCAACCCCTTCGGGCGAGGGCGCCCCGGTGCCCTCGGCCGCCTCGGCGGCGGCACTCCCGCGAGCCGCCGCCTTGCGCGCCATGGGCGCTTTGCCGGCGCCGCCTGCGGCGGGCTTGCCGACAGCAGGACGAACTCGTGCAGGCGCAGGGCGGGACTTCGCGGGCGGTTGGGCCTTGCCGGCCCGGCTGGCGCTTGTGGCGGACATCATGCTCCCCTTGTTGTGGAAACGGGATAAATAGTTTATATCGTTTCAATGGGCTTTCGGGACGTCGGCGAGACCGACGATGCGGGCAAGGGCCGTCCAGGACCCGGAACGGCATTCCGAGGCAGGACGCCGGCTCCGCGCGCCTGGGCCGTCGGCCCCGCGCCGGAGCGCGCCTTTGC
>JAJZRT010000815.1 GCA_021802595.1 Pseudomonadota bacterium | reverse complement strand
GTGATCGGCACCGGCAGCCGCGCCGCCCACGTCGAAGCCTTGCTTAACAAGCGTTCCCGAGCCAGCAATGTCCAGGTCATCGGCTACCTGCCGATGGGCGGTAGTCATCATTTCGTCGATCATGCCCGCATTCTCGACACCCAGGAACCGCTGCCCGAACTGGCGCTGCGCCTGCAGGTCAGTGAAATCATCCTCGCCGTTCGCGACCGTCGCGGCGGCGGCATGCCCGTGCAGGACCTGCTCAAGTGCAAGCTGTATGGCATCCGCATCCTCGAACTGTCCAGCTTCTTCGAACGCGAAAACGGCCATCTGCAGCTCGACTCGATGAACGCCAGCTGGATGATCCTGTCCGAGGGTTTCCACCAGGGCATGCTGCGCGACACCGCCAAACGCCTGTTCGACCTGCTGGTGAGCGCGGCCATGCTGATCGTCTGTCTGCCGATAATGGCGCTCACCGCCCTGTTCATCAAGCTGGAAAGCCCCGGCCCCGTGCTCTACCGCCAGGAGCGCGTCGGCCAGGGCTGCCGCAATTTCACCATCCTCAAGTTCCGCAGCATGTGCGTCGACGCCGAAAAGGATGGCAAGCCGCGCTGGGCCGGACAGAACGACAGCCGCGTGACGCTCACCGGGCGCTTCATCCGGCGCACCCGCATCGACGAGCTGCCACAGATCTTCAACGTCTTCTTCGGCGACATGAGCTTCGTCGGCCCGCGCCCCGAACGTCCCTATTTCGTGCAGGACCTGACGCAGAAGATCCCCTATTACGGAGTGCGCCACACCGTCAAGCCCGGCATCACGGGCTGGGCACAAGTTCGCTACCCCTATGGCGCAAGTGACGAAGACGCCATGCACAAGCTGCAATACGATCTCTATTACGTCAAAAACCACAGCCTGTTTCTCGATCTCATGATCCTGTTCCAGACAGCGCAAGTCGTATTGTGGGGAAAGGGCGTGCGCTGATCGCGCACGCGCCCGCAGTCGACCATGCCCGCCTCCCTGCTCCTCCTGGCCGCTGTCGGTTATGGATTGGCAGCGCTCGCCTATCTCGGCCTGTCAGGCCTGATCGTCGCCAGCTGGCGGCGCCGCTCGCAAGGCCGCTTACTCGTACTGGCGACGGGGTTGAGCGCCGCCTGGGGAGCCTTCTCCGCGCTCGCTGCCGCAGGGCTGGTGCCTGTCCGCATCGACATGGCCGCCGAAGTGGCGCGCAACGGCGCGTGGCTGACGCTCCTGCTCTATATCCTTCATCTGCGCCTGCCCCCCGGTGCCACCCTGCCTGCCCCGCTGCGCCTCATCCGCACCCTGAGCATCGCACTCGTCGCTGCCCTGCTCCTCGCCAGCCTCTATCCCTTCATCGCGCCGGGCCAGCCGGTGCTGGCCCGGTGGGCCGGCAATCTGGGGCTGGTCATGCTCACCGTCATGGGTCTGGTGCTCACCGAGCAGGTGTACCGCAGCACCCGTCCCGAGGATCGCTGGGCGATCAAGTTTCTCTGCCTGGGGCTCGGCGGGCTGTTTGTCTACGACTTCTACCTTTACGCCAATGCCGCACTGTTCCAGGCGATGGATGCCCAGGTGTGGGCTGCGCGCGGCTATGTGGCCGCCCTGGTGACCCCGCTGATCGCCGTCTCCGCCGCACGCAATCCGGAATGGGCCGCGCCGGTCGGACTGTCCCGCAGCATGGCGTTCCACACCGCCAGCCTGCTGGGGGCGGGCATCTATCTGCTGCTGATGGCGAGCGCCGGCTATTACCTGCGCCTGTTCGGCGGCGAGTGGGGCGATGTGGTACAGACCGTATTCATTTTTGCCGCCGCCATGCTGCTGGTGCTGCTGATGTTTTCCGGCACCCTGCGCGCCCGCCTGCGTGTATTTCTGTCCAAGCATTTTTTCAGCTACCGCTACGACTACCGCGAGGAGTGGCTCAACTTCACCCGCACCCTCACCGAGGGGGCGCCGGGGGAGCAGCTGTGCGAGCGTGCAGTCGAGGCATTGGCCCGGCTGCTCGAAAGCCCCGGAGGCGCGCTGTGGATGCGCGAAGGCGACGCCGGCTACCAGCGCGCCAGCCACTGGAACTGGGCGGACCTCCAGGGAATCGAATCGGCGGGTTCGCCGTTCATTCAATGGCTCGCTGGCAAGCAATGGGTGGTGGATCTGGATGAAATGAAGGTACGCCGCGATCTCTATGGCGATCTGGATGCGCCGGCCTGGCTGCAGCGCGCCGACGACGCCTGGCTGGTGGTGCCGCTGATGCTGCACGACGAACTGCTCGGATTTGTCGTGCTCAAGCACTCCCTCGGCAACGTCAGCTTCAACTGGGAAGTCAGCGACCTGCTCAAGGTGGCGGCCCGACAGGCTGCGGCGCATCTGGCGCAGATGCGTGCCTCCAACCAGCTGATCGTGGCGCGCCAGTTCGAATCCTTCAACCGCACCACCACCTTCGTCATCCACGACCTGAAGAACCTGATTGCGCAATTGTCCCTGCTGCTGGCCAATGCCGAAAAACACAAGCACAACCCCGAATTCCAGGCCGACATGCTCGACACGGTGGAAAACGCGGTCGCCCGCATGAACAAGGTGCTGGCGCAATTGCGTCGGGGCAGCGATGCGGCGGAGGCACAGTCGGTGGCGCTGGCCGACATCCTGAACGAGGCTGCAGCCAGCAAACAGGCCTTCAAGCTGCGCCCCGTGCTGGACCTGCCTCCCGGCTCGCTGCGCGTTCGCGCTGAACGCGACCGCCTCACCCGCGCCATCGGCCATCTGCTGCAGAATGCGCTGGAAGCCACCCCGCCGACCGGCCAGGTCACCCTGCGCGGCTTCGAGGCGTCCGGCCAGGCGATCATCGAAATTCTCGACACCGGCATCGGCATGGACGACGAGTTCATCCGCACCCGGCTGTTTCAGCCCTTCGACTCGACCAAGGGCGCGGGCATGGGCATCGGCGCCTACGAATGCCGCGAGACCCTGCGCGCGCTCGGTGGCACAATCGAGGTAGACAGCACACCGGGAAG
>JAJZRT010000814.1:1749-3002 GCA_021802595.1 Pseudomonadota bacterium | reverse complement strand
CAGGTCGGCGACGGGAAAGACGTCATCGGTGAGCTTGGTTTCCTGCAGGCACACCGCATCGGGTTGGCGGGTGGCGAGAAAGTCCAGCAGCTGGGGCAGGCGGACCTTGAGGGAGTTGACGTTCCAGGCGGCGATTTTCATGCCGCCGAGTGTAGCGCATACGATTCCACATGGGCTTCAGCCCATAGTGGATCGGCGTCCTTCAGGGCGGTCCTGGGGGCTGCTTAATGAGGCGTCGTGGGTGCAGGCGCCGCTGCAGGGGCGGTGGCGGAAACCGGCTTGCTGCCTGCCGGCGCCGATTTGGGATAGCCCGCACGATCGAGGGCGGCCTGCCATTGGCCGGCCTCGAAGCCGTCGACCCGGTCGCTGCCGACGACAAGCACCGGCACGCTGGTGCGGCCCGTGAGTTTCTGCAGTTCGGCCTGCGCTTCGGGGCTGGCCTGCGGGTCCTTGTTGCTGAACGGCACCCCGCGTTGCGTGAGCAACTGCCGCGCCTGGTCGCAGGGGGCGCCGCAGGCGCTGGCATACAGAGTGACCGGGAATTTCTCGCGTGCGGTCTTGGTGGCGTAGGATTCGCCGATTTCGATGACGCTGCCCTTGAACGCTTTCTGCTGGGCGTTTTTCACGCCGGCCGGGGGCGCCTGGTCGCTGTACACGGCGCGTCCCTGTGCATCCTTCCATTGGTAGAGCTGGGCGGCGCCAGCCGGCAGGCTTGCTGCCGCCAGCCCAATCGCCATCAAGATGAATCCTGCTTTCATGTGGGGCTCCCGAAAGACGTAATCGCCTTTTTAACGGAAGGGCCCCATGCGAACTTTAAGCCATGCCGTTGTGCCGCAGCAGCGCGTCGATGGTCGGTTCGCGGCCGCGGAAGGCCTTGAACGATTCGAGTGCCGGGCGGGCGCCGCCCTGGGCGAGGATTTCGCTCCAGAAACGGTGGCCGACCTCGGGATTGAGCACGCCGCCGTAGCCCTCGGCCTCGTCCTCGAACAGCGCGTAGGCGTCGGCCGACAGCACTTCCGCCCATTTGTAGCTGTAGTAGCCCGCCGCGTAGCCGCCGGCGAAGATGTGCGAGAAGTTGTTGGGGAAGCGGTTGTAGGCCGGCGGCACGATGACCGCGACCTTCCTGCGGATGTCGTCGATCAGGTCCTGCGCGGTGCGGCTGCCGTTGGGATCGAAGTCGTCATGCAGGTGCATGTCGAA
The DNA here is from genome assembly GCA_021802595.1 of Pseudomonadota bacterium. Next base: position 1,802 of record JAJZRT010000814.1, on the reverse strand, counting down.
GCTGGCGAACTCGATCTGGCGCAGCGTCTGCAGGCCGGACTGGAAATAAATAG
>JAJZRT010000814.1:0-1739 GCA_021802595.1 Pseudomonadota bacterium | reverse complement strand
TTCCGATCGAACAGTTCGCGCGGCAGCGGCGCGCCGGTGTCGACGTGGGCGGTCATGTGCTTCAGCACGTCCCATTCCCAGCAGAAGTTCTCCATGAACTGGCTGGGCAGCTCGACCGCGTCCCATTCGACGCCGTTGATGCCGGACACCCCGAGTTCCTCGATCTGCGTCAGCAGGTGATGCAGGCCGTGGCCGGTCTCGTGGAACAGGGTGATGACCTCGTCGTGGGTGAAGAGCGCGGGCTTGCCGCCGACCGGCGCGGAGAAATTGCAGTTGAGGTAGGCCACCGGCGTCTGGATGCCCTCCGCCGTCCTGCGGCGGGTGATGACGTCGTCCATCCAGGCGCCGCCGCGCTTGGAGGCGCGTGCGTAGAGGTCGAGGTAGAACTGGCCGACGCGCTGGCCGGCATGGTCGGTGAGCGTGTAGAACTTCACGTCGGGGTGCCACACCGGTGCGCTGTCCTCGCGGATATGCAGGCCGTAGAGCGTTTCGACCAGCTTGAACAGGCCGGCCAGCACGCGCGGTTCCGGGAAATACTGCTTCACCTCCTGGTCGGAAAAACTGTAGCGCGCCACGCGCAGCTTTTCCGAGACGTAGGCGTTGTCCCAGGCTTCGAGCGTGTCGTATCCCAGTTCCTCGCGTGCGAAGGCTTTCAGCTCGTCGAAATCCTTCTCCGCATAGGGGCGGGCGCGGGCCGCCAGTTCGTCGAGGAACTTCAGCACGTCAGCCGGCGTGTCGGCCATCTTGGCTTCCAGCGAGACCTGGGCGTAGCTCGCAAAGCCCAGCAGTTGGGCGGCCTCGCGCCGCAGCTTGAGAATGCTGGCGATGAGTGCGGTGTTGTCGAGTTCGGGCTTGCCGAATTCGGAGGCACGGGTGACGTAGGCGCGGTACAGGATCTGCCGCAGTTCGCGGCTGTCGGCGTACTGCATCACCGGCAGGTAGGACGGCATGTGCAGCGTGATCTTCCAGCCGGGATTTTGGCCAGGCTGGCCGCCGTCCGCTTCGGCGGCGGCCTTCATCATCGCCAGCACATCGTCGGGGATGCCGGCGAGTTCGGACGCATCGTCGATGACGAGGTGATAGTCGTTGGTGGCGTCGAGCAGGTTTTCCTCGAACTTGGCCGACAGCTGCGCCAGCTCTTCCTGCACCTGCATGAAGCGGGCCTTCTTGTCGGCCGGCAGCTCGGCGCCGCCGAGGCGGAAGTCGCGCAGTTCGTTTTCGACGATCTTCCTGCGCGCGGGCGACAGCGCGGCGTAGCCCGGGCCGGCCTTCAGCGCCTTGAACTTGGCGAACAGGGCCTCGTTCTGACCCAGTTCGGCGTAATACACGGTGATCTTGGGCAGGTTGGCGTTGTAGACCTCGCGCAGTTCGGGAGAATCCATCACCGAATGCAGGTGCGAGACCTGGCCCCAGGCGCGCCCCAGTTTCTCGTTGGCATTGTCGAGCGGGGCAACGAAGGCGTCCCATTCGGCCGGCGTGTCGGGCGCCTCGGCCTGCTTCACCGCGGCGCGGCAGTCGGCCAGCAGCTGGTCGATGGCGGGGGTGACGTATTCGGGCTTGAATTCGGCGAAGCGGGGCAGACCGGAGAAATCGAGCAGGGGGTTCATGGCAGGCAGGCGGATGAGTGGACTGGGAATTATACTTTCGGGCTGGAAGCATAATTTTCAAGCCCGGATTTTCAACCCCATGACAGACAAGGATTACGATTCTCCCGTCACGCCGCACCATGGCGCCCTGCC
>JAJZRT010000813.1 GCA_021802595.1 Pseudomonadota bacterium | reverse complement strand
TCTCCAGCCTGGGGCGAGGGGGCACCGCAAGCGGCTCATGTGGGTGAGGCACTAAACCGACGCTCGAACTCCCCTATCGGTGCGCCCTTCGGGCGCGATCATGTTGCTTGGAAGGGGACGCAGCAGCTATATGGGCGACGCAGCTTGCATGCCAGAAATACGGAAATCCAGAAAGCATATTTTCATGCGTCAGCATGTTTAACGATTGACATAGCGATAGACACTGCCCATAATAAAAATGCCTTGGCGTTGTGCGCCAAGCGCCGTCCCCGGCGGTTTCCGGGGCTTTGCTAGGAGGTAAATATGTGTACCCCTGATATGCGGTTGATCCGTCACGGCGTTGCCAGTTTCGGATTTTTGCTTGCACGCCCCTTGAGTCGATTGACCGGCCCGGAATTCGCGGCCCTGATCCGCACCTATTCGGATGATCCGCGCTCCCAGGAAGTGGCAAGCGCGTTCGAGCTGGCCGGCCCTGACTTCTCAATCATGCGGACGTTCGAGGGGTGGCAATATGGCCAGGCCGCCGCGTGAGTGCCAGCTAGTTAAAGAGCTGGCAAAGCTGGCGGCCGGCGTGTCTCCGGCCATCGAGGAGGCGGCTCGTCGCCGGTCCTCGATGATGAAGGGGCGTGACGTACTGAAACGGGCGGGACTGTTGAGCGCCACGCCGTTTTGGGTAAGCGGTCGCTATATGTATCTTCGCCATGTCGCCAAGCCTGGCAAGAAGCGGCGCACGTCGTATGTCGGCTCAGATGAGGCGAAATGCACCGAGGCCTTGGAGCAGATCAAACGGTATCGGCAGGATAAGGAGCTGGAGCAGGCGATCAAGAATATGGACCTGTCTCTAGAAAGTGCACGGCGAGCGTTAGAACTGTTCTACGCGGCCTTGGTGTTCGAGGAGAAAGAGGAAAACGTATGCACCGAGAGGGGGACGCTATGAATAACTACTCAGACGGCCCTTGGTGTGCCGATGGCGAGAATATCTGCAAGGATATTGGCGACACCCGGCACGTCGTCGGCACAATGCAGGATTGGGCGGAAGATACGAGCTGGAACGCGCGGCTCGCCGCTGCCGCGCCCGAGCTGCTAGAGGCCCTGGAGCAAATCGTCCTCTACGATCCAGTGGGGCGCGCCAGGCTGGATAAGGCGCTGGTGGCCATCGAGAAGGCTACCGGCAAGCATTACAGACCAAGCGGGTAATGATGCGTCTGGATCGAGTAATGGTTGTTCTTGTTGCCCTGCTGGGCGCGGTGGAGGTCCGCGCCGGCGGCCTGGTGCATATCATGGTTGGCCGCATCCCTGTACAGGTGGAGCTGGCGACGACAAACGCTGAGTTGCAACATGGACTCATGGGGCGAACATCATTGGCGCCAGATGGCGGCATGCTCTTTGTGTTGCCGCCGCAGGCCCTTCGCTGCGTGTGGATGAAGGACACTCCCCTACCGCTCAGTGCGGCGTTTCTAGGGACTAACGGAACAATCCGGCAGATCGTGGACATGAAGCCCATGACGCTCGATTTTCATTGCGGGCCGCGCACGTCGCGCTTTGTGCTCGAAATGGGCTACGGCTGGTTTACCCGGCATGGCGTCAACATAGGAACGCGGGTCGGGCTTGAGGAGGTAAGAAGCGGCGTGCCGTGAGGAGAAAACATGAACCACTACGAAGTGCTGCAAATTTCTGAGCGGGCAACCCAGGAGGTCATTCGGGCCGCCTACCGGACTCTCGCGCAGCGTTTCCACCCCGACCGGGCGGGTGACACGCCGGCCAATCATGAACGATTGAGCCGGATCAATCTCGCCTACGAAGTGCTCTCGGATGAGAAGAAACGCGCGGCCTACGACGCCACCCTCGCCGGCGGCGACGGCGCTGTGCGTGCGCCTTTCGGTCCAGTTCCTAAGCCGCCGCAGGGGGCGCCAATCAACGGGTTTCCAGCTCCGGTCGTGAAGGCCCCCAAGCCTGTGCCTGGTGTGTCCTTCGCCGTGAAGTCGAAGCTCGGCACGGTGCTGCACGTCGAGTCTTGGTCGGAGTCGCATGTCAGCGGGCAAGGCGGCGGGGGCGTGGTACTCGGGGGCTGGGGCATGACCCACGGCACGAAGATCAAAACGACCGTCGTAGATCGGCAGCGCATTGCTTTGCGCCTGGCGGGTGGCGATGAGTTCTTTTCTGTTAGTGGCAATCACTTGGCCCTGGCGCCTGGGCAGCGGGTCGCTTTGCTTTCGGTGGAATCGAGTAAGTTCAGTGGCGCCATCCCGGTCGCTGTCTGGAACGCAGATAGCGGACAGACGGTATGGCTAAGCGGTAATGATATGGGAACTGGAGCTGCCGCATCTAAGCTCTCGCCGTGGGGGCGAGGGTTGCGAAATTTTGCCGCTGGCGTAGCGATTTTTGTTGGCGGCTGTTGGGCGGTCTGGCACTTCCTGGGCTGGTGGCTAATACTGATATTTCCGTTCCTACTCGGACTCAGTTGGCTCCCCTTCCTGTTTTCCAATGAAAAGATAAATTCACTTGTGCAGCGGGAGGTCCGCGAGACGGTGGACAAAATTTATTATTCCGGCGCGACGAACAATTATGGACAACAAACAAACTCCTACTAAGCCGACCTATCGGGTCTATTTGCGCTGGCCCGCCGGTCGGGTGTCCGATAAGACCGTTACGCAAAGCCCGGAGCGGGCGCTTGCGGCTTTTCGCAAGCTGATCCACTTGAAGGAGCTGCGCGGGGAGAAGGTCGGGGCGGCGCTTACCCAGGATGGCGAGCAGCGGTACTACTGCCGATTCGATGCGAAGCCTGGTGAGCGTGGCTACTTGCCGGAAGATGCCGAGCTGGAGCTTTGAGCGTGGCCGAGTTGCCGCCGGGGTTCGGTCGGATCGTGCCCAAGTGGTTCGAGGACATGAGCGACTGCGCCATGAGTGTTTTATGGCTTGTCCTGGCGCTTGTTTTGACGGTGCCGCCTGCTTTTTTCTCGGGGCGCCTCCCCTCCCCTATCTATAAGATTTCTTGGGCTGTGAT
>JAJZRT010000812.1 GCA_021802595.1 Pseudomonadota bacterium | reverse complement strand
CTCTTTTCTGTGAATATCAAATGGAGCGGTTTATGATTCGACCGGCGCCTCGCCATAACCCATCGGGCATGGGGCACCTCGCAGCACGCTCGGGCTCTTCGCAGCGCCCCGCGCGAAAATCCTGACCGGTTTCGTGTCCGTTGCGCTGCCAGGGGCATAAGGTTTACCAAGGGCCGGATTAATTATTAATATATAATCAATTTCTAATACACGTCCCGCACGCCGTTTTGCGGGCCCATTGATTGAGAGGGATTGATGCGGCTTACGAAGAAAAACCCGGCCCGGCTGAAAACGCTGGCCTTCCTCTCGCTACTGGCCATGGCCAGCGGGGCATCGGCGGAAACGCTGGATTTCACCCAGGCCGTGCAGCGTGCGCTGGCGCAGAACCCCGACATCATCGTCGCAGGCACGCAAATCGGCCAGGCGCAGGCGGCCGTCAGGCAGAGCGAAGGCGCGCGGCTGCCCAAGCTGACGGCCTCGGTCAATGTCACCCGCACCAACGACGCCCTCAATGCCTTCGGCCTCAAGCTGTCGCAGCGCAATGCCACGTTCAACGACTTCGGTGCGGGGGAGTTCACCGGTCCCGCCGCACTCAATGTCGCGCCCTACAACCTCAATCACCCCGATCCGGTCAACAATTTCAACACCCGCCTGGAAGCGCAGCTGCCGCTCTATACCGGCGGCATGATCGAGGGCTACACCGAGCAGGCCAGGGCATCCCTGCGCGCCGCCCGCCAGGGCGATGCGCTGGCGCGCCAGAAGGTGATCTTCGACGTATTGCGCGCCTACGAGGGCGTACATGCGGCACGCGCGTACGAGGACGTCGCCCGGCAGGGCCGCAGCGCCGCCGAGTCCTACGTCAAGACCATCGACAACCTGTTCCGGGGCGGCGTGGTGGTGAAAAGCGACCTGCTGTCCGCCCGCGTGCATCTGGAGGACGTCAAGGTGCAACAGGCGCAGGCGGAAAATGCCGTGCAGCAGGCCCTCGATCAACTTCACCTGCTGCTGGGCATGCCGCTGTCGGAGCCGCTGGATGTGGCAGGCGACGTGACGGTCCACCCTCTGGAGGGCAAGCTGGCCGATTACCAGGATGAGGCGCTCAAATCCAACCCGGGCCTCGCCGCGCTCCGCAACCAGCTGGACGCCGCGCAGGCCGCCGTCAAGGTGGCACGCGCCGGGAAGTACCCGCAGGCAGGCCTGCTCGCCCGCTTCGATACCAACGACAACACCATGGGCTTCGATGCCCATTCCTATACGCTGGGCGGCCAGGTGTCGTGGCAGCTGTTCGACGGCGGCGTCACCAACGGCGCCATCCAGCGCGCCCAGGCCAGCCGCGACGAACTGGCGGCCCGGCTGAGCCAGGCCGAGAACGGCATTCGCTACCAGGTGGCGGATGCCTGGCGGCGTGCCGATGAGGCCCAGCGGCGGGTCGTGGCGCGGGAACAGGCGGTCGGCCAGGCCGAAGAGGCCCAGCGCATCGTGCAGAAACGCTATGCCAGCGGCGTGACGACCATCACCGAACTGCTGGGCGCCCAGGCGCAGCTGGACAAGGCACGGGCCGACCTGGTGGCCGCGCGTTATGAATTGAAAGTGCAACGCGCCAGCGCCCGCCTGGCGGTCGGCCACCTGCAACCCGATCAACTTTGAGCAATCCGGAATGAACCTCATGGCTAACCCCCTCCCCTTGCGCGTTGCCCTGCTTGCTCTGGCCGTGAGTCTGGCCAGCGGTTGCGGCAAGCATGAAACTCCTGAAGGACAGGCTGCCGCCACCGGCCGCACGGTGACGGCCGAGGTGCAGACCGTGCAGCCGGCTCCCCTCGACGTGCAGGTGGACGTGCCCGGCACCGTGGTGTCGGAAGACCAGGTCCAGGTGGCCTCGCGCCTGATGGGCTACATCCGCGAGATCAAGGTCGAGGAAGGGCAAGCGGTCAAGGCGGGCCAGCTGCTGTTCGTCGTCGACCCGTCCGACATCCAGGGACAGATGAACCAGGCCCGTGCCGGCCTGGCACAGGCCGAGGCGGCATTGGCGGACGCGCGGCTCGACTACGAGCGCTTCGGCACGCTGTACAAGGAAGAGGCCATCCCCAAGTTGCAGTGGGACAAGGTCCGCCTGCAATACCAGGTCGCACAGCAGCAAGTCGCCGCCGCCCGCGCCGGCCTGGGGCAGGCGTCCAGCCAGATGCGCTATGCCTCGGTGGTGGCGCCGATCAGCGGCGTCGTCACGCAGAAGATGGCGAATGCCGGCGACCTTGCCGCGCCCGGACGGCCGGTACTGGCGATCGAAGGCCTGAAGAAACTCCAGGTGCGGACCAGCGTGAGCGGTGATGTGTTCGCCCACATCAAGGCAGGCGAAAAGGTCAGCATCGTGGCCGATGGCGATGCGGCGTTGGCACCGGTGGAAGGCACGATTGCCCAGCTGGTGCCCGCAGCCGATCCGGTCAGCCACACCCATCTGGTGAAAATCGATCTACCCGCAGGCAGCGGCCTGTCGAGCGGGAATTTCGTACGCGTGGGATTTGCCGTCGGCAGCCGTGAGGGAATCCGCGTGCCCGTTGCCGCGCTGGCCGAGCGCGCCGGCATCACCGGCGTGTTCGTGGTCGACGCCCAGGGCATCGTGCACTACCGCATGGTGCGCCCGGGTGCGCCCGCGCAGGGCAGGGTGGAAATCCTGTCCGGCCTGAACGCGGGCGACAGGGTGGTCGTTTCCCAGGTCGCGCAACTGGAAAACGGCGACAAGGTGAGCGGGAGCGCCCATGACTGAGCGCGCCGCCCCGCTCAACATCGCCGGCAAGCTGGCCCGCGTATTCATCGAATCCAAGATCACCGCCATGATCATGCTGGCGGTGGCGCTGGCGGGCATGATGGCGCTGTTCGTCACCCCGCGCGAATACAACCCGCAGATCGTGGTGCCGGCCGCCAACATCATCGTCGCCAAGCCGGGCGCCTCGGCGGAGGAAGTCCAGAACCTGGTGGTCAAGCCGCTGGAAGCCATCATGAACGCCCAGT
>JAJZRT010000811.1 GCA_021802595.1 Pseudomonadota bacterium | reverse complement strand
AACGAAAAGCGGGCGGTTATCGAGCAGGGACAGGAAAGGACCTTCCTTGCCCAGGGCGGCGGTTTGGGGACGCAGTCATTCCTCACGAAGAACGCAGTACTCCGGCTGGCGGTGACGCCGCAGATCACGCCGGATAACCGCGTAATCCTGAACGTGCACATCACCAATGACAGCTTCAATTCGGCTTCGCCCTCGGACAGCACGATGAACAAAAAGCGTGTCACGACCCAGGTCCTTCTGGACAATGGCGAAACCGTGGTGATAGGCGGTATCTACGAGCAGGTGCAGAACACGACCATCAGCAAAGTGCCATTCTTCGGCGACCTGCCCCTCATCGGCTGGGCATTCAGGAGCACCGATGTACAGAACAACCGGGATGAACTGCTGGTGTTCCTGACTCCGCGGATTCTTTCCAACCGGCTTGCCATGCGGTGAGGCAGCGGCCCGGGTGGGCTTGCCACCCGGGCCGCTGCCAGAACCGGGACGGCGCTATTGATTTCTTTGCGCGTTGCTGGCATATGCCTGCAATGACCGGGTGCGATCCTCAATCGGAAGATGCTGCAGGCACGCGCCTGCAGGCGCCCATTTCCCGCATATTTCTCATCGGGCCCATGGGCGCAGGCAAGACCACCATCGGCCGCCATCTGGCGGCGATGCTTGGCATGGACTTCTGCGACTCGGATCAGGAGATAGAAGCCCGCACTGGTGCGGGCATACCGCTTATTTTCGAGATCGAAGGCGAGACGGGTTTCCGGCGGCGTGAAGAGGCGGTGATCGCAGACCTCGTTACCCGCCCCAATCTGGTGCTTGCCACTGGCGGCGGGGTCATCCTGAGCGAAGCAAACCGCGAAGTCCTCCGGCAGAACGGCATCGTCGTGTATTTGCGTGCCGCCACCGATATCCTCGTAGAGCGCACCCGCCGGGACCGATGTCGGCCATTGCTGCTGCAATCCGACAATCCGCGTGGCAAAATCGAGGAACTTATGCGCGTACGCGACCCGCTCTACCGAAGCACCGCCCATGTGACTGTTGACACGGATCGGAGAAGTCCGGCAGCCGTGGCGCGCGACGTGGTGGCCAAGCTGAAGTCCGAGAAGGGCAATGAAGACGCTGGTTGTTGAGCTGGGCGCGCGCAGCTACCCCATCTATATCGGAGCCGGGCTGCTGGAGCGCGCCGAGCCCATGGCCGGACACGTGGCCGGACGCCGGGTGCTGGTCGTTACCAACGAGACGGTTGCACCGCTCTACCTCGACAGGGTGACCGCGCGCCTGGAACGTTTCGCACCGGTGGCCGTCGTTTTGCCCGACGGTGAGCAGTACAAGACACTTGCCGATCTGAACCGCATTTTCGATGCCCTGCTGGGGCAGAGGTTCGACCGGCGCACAACGCTGGTGGCGCTGGGCGGGGGGGTGATTGGCGACATGACCGGTTTCGCCGCGGCGGTATACCAGCGCGGTGTTTCCTTCATCCAGATCCCCACAACCCTGCTGGCACAGGTTGACTCATCGGTCGGAGGCAAGACCGGCGTCAACCATCCGCTGGGCAAGAACATGATAGGCGCCTTCCATCAACCGCGCTGCGTCGTCATCGACATCGACACGCTGAATACTCTGCCTGACAAGGAGCTTTCCGCAGGTCTCGCCGAGGTGATCAAGTATGGCCTGATACGCGATGCCGAGTTTTTCGTTTGGCTGGAAGGCAACGTCGACAGACTTCTCGCACGCGACCCCGAGGCCCTGGGGTTTGCCATAGAGCGTTCCTGTCGCAACAAGGCAGCGGTCGTGGCAGCCGACGAAATGGAACACGGACAGCGTGCATTGCTTAACCTGGGCCATACGTTTGGCCATGCAATCGAAACCGGGATGGGCTACGGAAGCTGGCTGCACGGCGAGGCGGTTGCGGCCGGCATGGCAGTGGCCGCGGAGCTGTCGCACCGTCTGGGCTGGCTGGCCCCCGAAGATGCGGCGCGTGTGCGCATGCTGCTGCAGCGCGCGCACCTGCCGACGCAGATCCCGGCGGGGCTGGGCGCCGACCGCATGCTCGAACTGATGTCCGTGGACAAGAAGGTCGAGGACGGGCAGCTACGTCTGATCCTGCTGAAGGGGATCGGCGACGCAGTGATAAGTTCAGACCTGCCGCGGGCAGCGATCGTGGACGCACTCAATCGTAGCCGAGCCGGCGCATGAGCCTCGGACTGAAACTCGCTCCGTATGCTGCCAGCGATGAAGCTTCGCGTGGTCGACAGTACCGCGAGCCGCCACCCTCTTACCGGTCCCAGTTCCAGCGCGACCGCGACCGCATTGTGCATTGCGCGGCGTTCCGACGCCTGGAATACAAGACCCAGGTCTTCGTGAATCACGAAGGCGATCTGTTTCGCACCCGCCTGACGCATTCCATAGAGGTAGCCCAGATAGGCCGGTCGGTCGCCCGGGCCATGAATCTCAATGAGGACCTCACCGAAGCCATCGCGCTGGCGCACGATCTCGGACACACGCCTTTCGGCCATGCCGGCCAGGATGCGCTGAATGCGTGCATGCGCGAATTCGGCGGCTTCGAGCACAACCTGCAGTCATTGCGGGTTGTGGATCTTCTGGAGGAGAAATACGCAGGCTTCCCGGGACTGAATCTGACCTTCGAGACACGCGAAGGAATCCTGAAGCACTGCTCGCCCAAGAACGCGGCGGAGCTGGGCGAGCTGGGACGGCGTTTCATCGAGAGGAAACAACCGAGCCTGGAAGCCCAGGTCGCAAACGTGGCCGACGAGATTGCGTACAATAACCATGATGTCGACGACGGACTGCGCTCCGGGCTGATCACCATCGAGCAGCTTGGCCATATTGGGCTGTTCGGCGAGCAGTACGCGCAGGTATGCAGCAGCCATCCGGGCCTCGCCGAGCGAGTCCAGGTTCACGAGATTGTACGTCGCATGATCAATCGACTGGTCGTGGACCTGATCGATAACAGCGCGCTGCTCTTGAAGGAAGCCGCGGCAACGTCTATCGACGATGTGC
>JAJZRT010000810.1 GCA_021802595.1 Pseudomonadota bacterium | reverse complement strand
GTGATCCTCGCGCTCCTGGGCGTCTGGTACAACAACTTCTTCGGCGCCGAGTCGCACGCGATCCTGCCGTATGACCATTACCTGCGCAGCCTGCCCGCCTACCTCGAACAGGCCGACATGGAATCGAACGGCAAGTCGGTCGACCGCGACGGCAACGTGGTCGACTATCCGACCGGCGCGATCGTCTGGGGCGCCACCGGCATCAACGGCCAGCATGCGTTCTACCAATTGCTGCATCAGGGCACCAAGATGATTCCCGCCGATTTCATCGTGTCGGTCGAGCCGCACACCGACCTGCAGGAGCACCACGACATCCTGATCGCCAATTTCCTGGCGCAGACCGAGGCGCTGATGCGCGGCCGTACGCGCGAGGAGACACAGGCGCAGACCGGGCAGTTCGTGTCGCACAAGGTGTTCGACGGCAATCACCCGAGCAATGCGATCCTGCTGCAGAAACTCACCCCGCACACGCTGGGCATGCTGATCGCGCTGTACGAGCACAAGATTTTCGTGGAAGGCGTGATCTGGAATCTCAATTCCTACGACCAGTGGGGCGTGGAACTCGGCAAACAGCTCGCCAGCCGCATCCTGCCTGAACTGCATGCCGACGCGCCGGTAGGGGGGCATGATGCGTCGACCAACGCGCTGATCAATTACTATCGACGCATGAGTCATCCGCGCACTGGCCTATAGTTTTAATATGGAGTTGATTGCAGGCGATATCGGGGGAACGAAAAGCTGGCTGGCCTGGGTGACGGGTACGCCCGAGGGGGAACAGCAGCTGCGTTTCGAACGGATCTATCCGAGTGCCGATTTTGCCAGCGCCGACGAGCTGATACGCCGGTTCGTGGCCGACTCGGGACGGGTCGCCATGCCGGATTCCCTGCTGCTGGCATTGCCCGGCCCCGTGGATGCGCAACACACCACGCTCACCAACCTGGACTGGACACTTGATGCGACTGCCATGCAGGCCGCGCTCGGCATTGCCCAGGTGCGCTTCATCAACGATTTCCAGGCCGCCGCCGCGGGCGTGGCGACCCTGACTGCGGCCGATGTGGTCGCGCTCAACCCCCAGCCTGTCGAGGCGGCGGGGGTGCGCGCGATTACCGGCGCGGGGACGGGGCTAGGGCTCGCCTTCATGGTGGCCGGTGCCGGGGGGCACTACCGGCATTTCGCCACCGAGGGCGGTCACATCGACTTTTCGCCGGCCAACGCCATGCAGGCCCGCCTGCTGGAGACGCTGCGTGCAGAATACGGCCATGTATCGTGGGAACGCGTGGTGTCGGGCTCGGCGATGAACGACCTGTATCGTTTCTGCTGCGTCGAGCACCGGCATCCGCTGCCGGATGCCGTCGTCGAGGGGGCCGACCTGGTCGCGCGCGCCGGCGCAGGCGATGCAGCCGCCGAGGCCGCGCTGGGTCTTTTCATCGACCTGTACGGCGCGTGGGTGGGCAATGTCGCGCTGCTGTACCAGCCGCGCGGCGGCCTGTATATCGGCGGGGGCGTAGCAGGCCACATGCTGGCGCGGATGCAGTCGCCGCGCTTCATGGCTGCCGCCGCCGACAAGGGCCGGATGCGCGGCGTGGTCGAGCGCACCCCGATCTTTCTGATCACCTGCAACCGGCTGGGCGTGCAGGGCGCGATTGCCAGCGCGTGGGCCCAGCCACACCCCGCATCACCGCATCACATCAATTCCAATACGGCAGCAGACAGGAGTGGGACATGACGATCTCGAAGGAAGAACAGCAGCGGCTCTATCGCTATTACACCGAACCGAAGATGGTGACCGACCTCACCCGCAAGACGCTGGCGCTGGTGCTGGCGGGGGGCGAGGGCTCGCGGCTGAAGGACCTGACCGCCTGGCGCGCCAAGCCGGCAGTGCCCATCGGCGGCAAGTACCGCATCATCGATTTCCCGTTGTCCAACTGCGTCAATTCGGGCATCCGCCGGGTCGGCGTGCTGACCCAGTACAAGTCCCATTCGCTGATCCGCCACCTGCAGCGCGCCTGGGGCTTCATGCGTGCCGAGATCGGCGAGTTCGTGGAAATCCTTCCGGCGCAGCAGCGCACGGACAAGAAGGAGTGGTACCAGGGAACCGCCGATGCGCTGTTCCAGAACATCGACATCATGCAGCGCCACCATCCCGAATACGTGCTGGTGCTCGGCGGCGACCATGTCTACACCATGGACTATTCGGAGATGCTGCTGTACCACGTACAGACCGGCGCCGACTTCACCGTGGGCAGCATCGAGGTACCTGCGGCGGAGGCAAGCGCCTTCGGCGTGATGTCGGTGGACGAGGACATGCGCATCACGCGCTTCACCGAAAAACCGCAGAACCCCGACTGCATTCCCGGCAAGCCCGGGACCGTGCTGGTGTCGATGGGAATCTACATCTTCTCCAAGGACTTCCTCTACAAGACGCTGATCGAGGATGCGGGCAAGGCGCAGTCCTCGCACGACTTCGGCAAGGACATCATTCCCGCCAACATCGCCGAGGCGCGCGCCATGGCCTTCCCGTTCCGCAACCCGGAAGGCCAGCCGGCCTACTGGCGCGATGTGGGGACGCTGTTTTCCTACTGGCAGACCAACATGGAACTGTGTTCCGTGGAGCCCGAGCTCAACCTGTACAACCGCGACTGGCCGATCTGGACCTACCAGCCGCAATATCCGCCCGCCAAGTTCATCTTCGACGACGAAGGCCGACGCGGCGAGGCGATCGATTCGCTGATCGCCGGCGGCTGCATCCTGTCCGGCGCACGGGTCAAGCGCTCGGTGCTGTTCTTCGCGACCACGGTGGAGAGCTACAGCCTCGTCAAGGACAGCGTGGTCCTGCCCAAGGTCAGCATCGGCAGCCACTGCCGCATCTCGCGCACCATCATCGACAAGGGCTGCGTCATCCCGGACGGCACGGTCATCGGCGAAGACCCGGTGGAGGATGCCAAGCGCTTCCATGTCACCCCCGAAGGCATCGTGCTGGTGACCCCGGCCATGCTCGGCCAGAACCAGATCGGA
>JAJZRT010000809.1 GCA_021802595.1 Pseudomonadota bacterium | reverse complement strand
GTCGAGGACAAAAAGGCCGTGAAGGATTCCTACGCCATCCGTGCCGAAGCGCTCGCGCGCCGGGTCGTGTACTTCACCACGCTGGCTGGCGCGCGCGCTGCCTGCATGGGCATGCAGCATGGCAATGAACTGAAAGTATATTCCCTGCAGTCGCTGCATCAGCGGCTGCACTGATCTGAAAAGGCAAGGTTGTGAACAAATTTCCCCTCACCGTCGTGGGCGCCGAAAAGCTGCGCGTTGAACTGCAACACCTGAAAAGCGTGGAGCGCCCCGCCGTGATCCAGGCGATTGCCGAGGCGCGCGCGCAGGGCGACCTGTCGGAAAATGCCGAATACGATGCTGCCAAGGAGAAGCAGGGGTTCATCGAAGGCCGCATTGCCGATCTCGAAGGCAAGCTGGCCAATGCGCAGATCATCGATCCCACCACGCTGGACGCGGATGGCCGCATCGTATTCGGCGCCACGGTCGAACTGGAAGACGTCGAATCGGGCGATACGGTGACGTATCAGATCGTCGGTGACGACGAGGCCGACATCAAACAGGGCAAGATTTCCGTGTCGTCTCCCATCGCACGTGCGCTGATCGGAAAATATGCGGGCGACGGGGTGGACGTTCAGGCGCCGGGTGGCGTGCGCCAGTACGAAGTGCTGGACGTGCTGTACAAATAGCATGCGGCGCTTCTGGGACGGCCTCGCTGGCGGATTGCTGGTGCTGTGGATCGGCGGCATGTGGGCGATCGGCTACGTGGCCGCGCCGGTTCTGTTCGCCAATCTGGGCGACAAGCAACTGGCCGGGATGCTGGCCGGCAGGTTGTTCGGGGTGATGGCGTGGATCGGCATCGCCGCAGCGACCTACCTGCTGGTCTACCGGTTTGCCCGCGACGGCGCCGCTGCGATGAAAACCCTGTTTTTCTGGGCGGTGGCGCTGATGCTGGCGCTGACGCTGGCTGGCCACTTCGGCATCCAGCCCATCATGCAGAGCCTGAAGGATCAGGCCATGCCGCACGCCGTGATGCAAAGCGTGTTTGCGGACCGTTTCGCCCGCTGGCATGGGGTGTCGAGCATCCTTTATCTCATTCAGAGCGCGCTGGGGCTGTTGCTGGTCTGGCGCTCGGGGTTGGCGCGATAAACCCCGTCAGGCAGGCTTCAACCCGGCAGGACGATCACAGGCTTGCCGGCAGCGCGATAAATCACCAATATCTTGCCGATCTGCTGCACCGGCGCTGCGCCGGTGGACGCGCAGATTTCCTCCAGCCAGGCACGACGCGTGTCCGGCTCGTCGCTGGCGGCCTTGATCTTGATCAGTTCATGCGCGTCGAGCCCGCGCTCGATCTCCTTCAACACGGCAGCGGTCAAACCCTGGTTGCCGATCATGACCACCGGCTGGCGGCTGTGTGCCAGGCCTTTGAGAAATTGCCGCTGGGCGGGCGTGAGTGATTTCATGCGTATTCCTTAAACTGAGCGCGGATTGTAGCCGATAGAGATGGTACAGAAAGCGAAGCGAACCAAATCGGGCAGTGCCTGGATGCACGAGCACGTGACGGATCCCTACGTCAAAAAGGCGCAGCATGACGGCTACCGCTCGCGCGCAGCCTATAAATTGCTGGAAATCGATGCGCGCGACCATCTGCTGCGCCCCGGCATGACGGTGGTGGATCTGGGGGCTGCGCCTGGTAGCTGGTGCCAGGTTGCGGTACAGAAGATGAAGAAGCAGGGCAGGGTGCTGGCGATCGATCTGTTGCCGGTGGCGCCGATGCCGGGCGTCGACAGCCTGGAAGGCGACTTCACCGAGCCGGCAGCGCTGGCCTGGCTGGAAGAAAAGCTGCAAAACGGGCGGGTTGACCTTGTATTAAGCGATATGGCCCCCAACATCAGTGGTGTCATGCTCCGCGATCAGGCGCGCCATTACGAGTTGTGCGAGTTGGCGCTCGATTTTGCGGTGAACTGGCTGAAACCGGACGGGGCCTTTCTCGTCAAAGTATTTCAGGGTGTCGGGTTTGAGGATTTTCGGGCACAGATGCGGCAGGCGTTCGAACAGGTGCTGATCCGCAAACCGGACGCCTCGCGCGATCGCAGTGCCGAGGTTTATTTGCTGGGACGTCGCCTTGTTGCAGCGCGAGATGGCGGGTCGTGATGCTGCCGTGACAACCCGGTAGTGTGGGTTTAGAATGAGTCTAAGCGTGCTGTATTCGGCACCAAGGAGTAAACGTGAACAATTTGTCCAAGAACATCGCCATCTGGCTGATCATCGCTGTCATCCTGATGACGGTGTTCAACCAGTTCGGCGCCCAGCGCACCGCACAGTCGCAGATGCCGTACTCGCAGTTCATCGAGGAGGTGCGCCAGCAGCAGATCTCCAAGGTGGTGATCGAGGGGAACGTGCTGAAGGGCGAGCGCAGCGATGGCCAGCGCTTCACCAGCTATGCGCCGAGCGACCCGTGGATGGTGTCCGATCTGCTGAAAAACGGCGTCTCGGTCGAGGCCAAGCCGGAAGAACAGCCGTCCTTCCTGATGAGCCTGTTCATTTCGTGGTTCCCCATGCTGCTGCTGATCGGCGTCTGGATCTTCTTCATGCGCCAGATGCAGGGCGGCGGCCGTGGCGGTGCCTTCTCGTTCGGCAAGAGCCGGGCCCGGCTGCTCGACGAAAACGCCAACCCGGTGACCTTTGCCGACGTGGCGGGCTGCGACGAGGCCAAGGAAGACGTCGCCGAACTGGTGGATTTCCTGAAAGACCCGTCCAAGTTCCAGAAGCTGGGCGGACGCATCCCGCGCGGCGTGCTGATGGTGGGTCCGCCGGGTACCGGCAAGACGCTGCTGGCGCGCTCGATTGCCGGCGAAGCCAAGGTGCCGTTCTTCAGCATCTCGGGTTCCGACTTCGTCGAGATGTTCGTCGGTGTCGGTGCCGCGCGGGTGCGCGACATGTTCGAGCAGGCGAAGAAAAACTCGCCCTGCATCATCTTCATCGACGAAATTGATGCGGTCGGCCCAGGCCGGTCAGCTCGAACTGAACGTCATGAT
>JAJZRT010000018.1:8017-16438 GCA_021802595.1 Pseudomonadota bacterium | reverse complement strand
GAAGGCGAGCGCCACGGCGCTGGCGCACAGCGAAGTGCGCTACCCGCAGGAATATCTCGACTGGATGCGCGACATCGCGGCGGCCGGCGAGACGGCCTACCGTGCGCTGATCGGCATGCCGGGCTTCATCGACTATTTCTACGAGAGCACCCCGGTCACTGAGATTGGCCTGCTCAATATCGGCAGCCGGCCGTCCCACCGCAAGAAGGCCGATCGCTCGCTGGGCTCGATCCGCGCCATTCCGTGGGTGTTCGGCTGGGCGCAGTCGCGCCACACGCTGCCCGCCTGGTATGGCATCGGCAGCGCGCTGAAGCGCTTCATCGACGGCCATCCGGAGGGCCTGGCGCATCTGCAGGCGATGCACCGCGAGTGGCCGTTCTTCCGTGGCCTGTTGTCCAATGTGCAGATGTCGCTGGCCAAGGCCGACATGGAAATTGCGGAGGAATACGCGCGCCTGAGCGACCATCCGAACACCATGACGATCTACCGCGCCATCGCGGACGAATTCGCGCTGACGCTGGCTGGAGTCAGGCAGGTCGCGCAGATCGGGACCCTGCTGGAAGACAACCAGCCCCTGGCCTTGTCGCTCTCGCGCCGCCGCCCCTACATGGACCCCCTCAACCATATCCAGGTCCGCATGCTGAAGCGTTACCGCTCCGAGGGCGTGTGGGATGCCGAACAGGAATCGTGGCTGGCACCGCTGATGCGCTCGATCAACGCCATCGCCTCCGGGATGCGCAACACCGGCTGAGCATGGACAAGGGCCTGGGCACGCCTCCTTCCGTGCAGCCGAAGCGGCGCGGGCTGTTCGTGTCGATCGGCCTGAATGTCGTACTGTTTTTGCTGGTGTGCGGCCTGACGCTGTATGCCTTCATGCTCAACGTCGACCTGAGCGATGCAAAGCGGCGCCTGTCCAGGGAAGTCGAGACACGCCAGAAGACCGAAGGCTATCTGGTCGAGACGCGCAACCAGCTGACCGAAAGCCTGCGCGAGATCGAGCAGCTGAAAGCGCAGCTGGCCTACAAGGATACCGACATACAGCAGGCTGCCTCCGCCAAGCCGGCCTTGCCGGTGGTCGTCAGCTTCCGGTCGTCGCTGCTGGGAATGGGGCTGGTGGCGGAAATCGAGAACACCAGCGACCGTTATCTGACCGTGATCCTCGCCGTACGCAATCCCACGCTATCGACGGCCCGCCGTTTCGAACTCAAGCTGGAACCGAAATCGCGCATGGCTTTCGGCCACCTGGAAGGCTGGCAGTTTGCTTCCGGCGACGAAGTCGGCCTGTTCAACGACGATTTCGGCGCGCTGAAACTCACGGTGCCGTGACGGCCTGCCGGGCCGGGCAATTGCAGGCCCGGCAGCGCACGTATCAACAGTAATTACATCCCCGACCGGGCCGTCGTTCCGGTCCAGGAGCGCTGGATTTCGGACCTGAGTTGTGATAAAAAGATATCGTTATCCGATGTTAGGCGCTCCGATGACCTCGACCACCCTGGAACTGCTCCAGAAATACAGCGTACCCGGCCCGCGCTACACCTCATATCCCACTGCGCCGTATTTCCACACCGGATTCGGCGAAGCCGACTGGACCGAGGCGCTGGCTGAGCCGGCGCCGGATCGCGGCCTGTCGCTGTATGCCCATATTCCGTTCTGCGATTCGCTGTGCTACTACTGCGGCTGCAACATGGTGGCGACGCGCGATTACAGCAAGACGCAGCCCTACCTGGCCACCCTCGACCAGGAGATGGCGCGCACGGCCAGGCTGGTGGATCCCGCGCGTCGGGTGCGCCAGCTGCATTGGGGCGGCGGCACGCCCACCTACCTGAACCCCGACGACATCCGCCGCCTGATGGCGATGATGCGCGCACATTTCACCCTGGCCGAGGATGCCGAAATCAGCTGCGAGGTCGATCCGCGCGAGTTGACGCGCGCGCACCTGGAGGCGCTGCGCGAATGCGGGTTCAACCGCGTGTCGTTCGGCGTGCAGGACATGGACCCCGACGTGCAACAGGCGGTCAATCGCATCCAGCCCGAGTTCCTGATCCGGCAGGTGCTCGACTGGTCGCGTGAACTGGATTTTTCCAGCATCAACCTGGATCTGATCGTGGGGCTGCCGAAACAGACAGTGGCCAGCTTCCGCCGCACCCTGGAACGGGTGACCGAATGGTCGCCCGATCGTCTGGCGGTGTTCGCGTATGCCCACGTGCCCTGGCTGAAGAAACACCAGAACCTGATCCACGAGGCGGATCTGCCCGACTCGGCGACGCGCCTGGGCCTGCAGCAGGCAGTGAATGACATGCTCGGCGCGGCGGGCTACGTCAACATCGGCCTTGATCACTTCGCCCGTCCCGACGACGAGCTGGTGCGGGCGCAGCAGAACAAGACGCTGTGGCGCAATTTCCAGGGCTACACCACGCACAAGGATTGCGACATCCTGGCGTTCGGCGCGTCCAGCATCAGCCAGACTGCCGACGTGTACATGCAGAACGACAAGAACCTCAAGCGCTACCAGGAGCGGGTCGCAGCGACCGGGTTCGCCGTCGAGCGCGGCTTGCGGCTCACGCGCGACGACCAGGTCCGGCGCGACGCGATCACCCGCGTGATGTGCGATCTGGAACTCGATTTCGCCGCGTTCGGCCAGGAATGGAACATCGCATTTGCCGACTATTTCGCCGATGCGCTGGCCGACCTGCGCCCGCTCGCCGCCGATGGACTGGTGGATATCGCGGCCGACCGGGTCCGCGTCACCCCGAGCGGTCGCCTGTTCCTGCGCAACATCGGCATGTGCTTCGACCGCTACCTGAAAGAAGCGGCCAGCGACAAGCCGCGGTATTCGCGCACGGCCTGAGGCTGCGCGCGGCCAATACAAAGCATTCCCCAAGAATTCCGAATTTAGAGTGCTGGCAACACGCACTCGAATACGGAATCGTCATGATCTTCCCACATTGCGAGCCAGACCGCAGACGGATTGTTCAGGTAGTCGCCCTGATCGGCGCCAGCCTTCTGGCGGTCTGCTCGGGCCCGTTGCAGGCGGCCTTGCACGATCGCGGCGGCGGCCTGATCTACGACGACGCACTCAACGTGACCTGGCTGCAGGACGCCGACCATGCGCGTACCAGCGGCTACGACGCCGACGGCAAGATGAGCTGGGTGCAGGCGCAGATCTGGATCGAGAACCTGAGTTACCACGACAGCGTGCGTGGAGTGAACTACACTGACTGGCGCCTGCCCAAGACCTTCGACCTGGGTGTGCCCGGCTGCGACTACGGCTATAACGGAACCGATTGCGGCTACAACGTCAGCGTTGCCAGCTCCGAGCTCGCGCATCTGTATTACGTGGATTTCGGCAACCGGTCGTTCGTCGATAGCCGTGGAATGCAACAGCCCGGCTACGGCCTGATCGACGACCCGGCCAATCCAAACGACGAAAGCCTGTTCCGCAATATCCAGTCGTACAGCTACTGGTCTGGCACGCCGTATCGCGGTAGTGGCGGTTCGCCGGAAAACCACGCTTGGCACTTCGCCACCAATGTGGGCAGCCAGAACTACATCAGCAAAGGGACGCAGTACCCCGTGTGGGCAGTGCGCGACGGCGACGTGACGGCGGTTCCAGAGACGCAAACCTGCGCACTGTTCCTGGCAGGTATAGGGCTGGTGGGGTTAGCCGTGGGCCGGCGTCGGCTGCAGGTCTGCCATGTCTGAGCGTTGCCGGATTGTTAACTGAAGAAAGGGAAAGAAATGAAAATGAACCTTTGCAAGGCTACTCTGGCCGGTTTTGCCCTGATGGCGCAATCTGCCATCGCCGCGCAGGTGGTGGTGGATTTCGAGGACGCGCATGCGTCCTGGGATCTGTCGGATGGCTACGGCGGCATCTCGGGCTGGGAGTTTGCGGGCCAGTTGCGGACCCAATATCCCTGGGCGCTGGGCGACAATCTTTTCCATGGGTGGGGCGGGAGCCTGACGTTTGACGCCTCGCCGGTGGTGTTCGAAGGACTGTATTACAACTACTGGGGCGGTGACGGCAGCGTGGGCGGTTTCAGTCTGCTGTACCGGGGGGCAGTAGTGCATACGGTTACTGTCAACGCCGATACCCAGCCCGCTACGCTGTACTGGTTGTCGTCCGGATATTTAGGCATGGTGGACGAAATCCGCTTCGTTGGGGCCTCGGATGGTTTCATCGTCGACAATCTCACCTACACCACGCTGACACCAGTGCCCGAGCCGGAGACCTACGCGCAGTTTGCGGCGGGTTTGGGCTTGCTGGGGGTGCTGGCTTGGTGGCGCGCGGCGTCGAGACAATTTTGCACGGCCTGAGAATGTGGTGGTGCGGCTCGCTCCGGTATTCGTTCTGCTGGCCTGTTCGATGTCGGGCTGCACGACCTATGGCGTCAAGCAGGAGGTAAACGACGGACTCGTCCGGCAACGTTGTGTGGAAGGGCCGGGCCGGCCTGGTTCACAAGCGAGCCCAGACCGTACGATGCGTATCTGCGGGAACGTGCGCAATTGCTGAAACTTCACGACCCGATGAGGTGTGCGGATGGTTGGGCTTTGCAACTTTCAGGATGTATTGTCGTAAACCACGAAACTCATTCATATCGTTTAAAAAATGAATATAAACATTAAGTTGCAAAAAATGTCGTTGGAAGACATCAAGGTCAATGTGAAACTGAAGCTTGCAATACTGTGGGCGAGTTTTATGTTTCTCTACATCTATGTAGATTATTTCCACTTATATATACCGGGCTCCATAAAGAATATTCTGGCAGGAAAAATGTTTGTATTTGACATTACACAAGTCGCTCTATTGACAGGACTGGCTTCGGTAACAATTCCAGATCTTATGATTTTCCTCTCCGTTGCCTTGAGAGCTAAATTAAATCGTTGGACAAACATAATTGTGGCTGCGGTTTATATCCCTTTTACATTGTTAAATTTGGCAGGTGAGGCTTGGATTCATATGGTGTTTGGCGCTATTGTAGAAATCGTTCTTCTTTTACTAATTATCTCGTATGCATGGAAGTGGCCTAAACAGGAGGCATGAACTGATCCCATGTTCTTAGAACCCCTCAGAGGAAAAGCAGCACAAGAATCAGGTCTTGCAATAACGCATCCGACCTGCCCAATGTTCAACCTGAGCGCGGGAGCAAGCCTGTCGTATTTATTTGGCTTCCCGTGCCGCGCCCGGTTAGCGCTATTCGATAGACGGGAATCGCACCGGATGAAACTCTGGTTGTGGCCGCTGTTGTTGAGTTGCGCGGCGCTGGCCGCAGGCTGCGCCAGCCTGCCCGGCGCGCGCACAGAACGTCTGGGCGGCCAGCAGGTGGAATACGCGCTGGCGGGGCAGGGTACGCCCGTGGTCGTGTTCGAGAATGGCCTGGGCGGGCGGCTGGACTGGTGGGCCAAGGTGTTGCCCGAAGTCGCCTGGGACGCCACCGCCTTCGCCTACAACCGCCCGGGCATGGGCGACAGCGCGCCGCCCGCCACGCCGCGCGACGGCGACCATGTGGTGGAGGAATTGCGCGCCGTGCTGAGCGATCTGGGCCTGCGCCCGCCCTACGTGCTGGTGGGACACTCGCTCGGCGGCCTGTACATGCAGCTCTACGCGCGGCGGCACCCTGACGAAGTGGCGGCGCTGGTGCTGGTCGATTCCACCCACCCCGCGCAGTTGCAGGGCGCGGGCGCGCGGGAACACTGGCCGCTCTGGGTGCGCGCCGTCATCGTCGTGACCACCGCCGCCGCGGCCAAGGCCGAGCTCGACGCGCTCGATGCCACCGGGCAGGCGGTGCTCGCCCTGCCGCCGCCGGCCGGCCTGCCGGTATACGTGCTGAGCGCCGAACGGCCCTTGCGCGAGACCTCCGCGCTGGCGGGCGACGCCAATGCCAAGCGCCGCGACCTCGTCCGCCTCTACCCGGGTGCCCGGCAAATATGGGTCGACAGCGGCCATGTGATTCCGCTGGAGAAGCCCGAGGCGGTCATCGAGGCGATACGCGAGGCGGTGCAGGCAAACCGCTCGGTTGCGTCGGCTCCGACCGATGTTCAGGTCAGGTGAAACAACATGCATCTGCTGCTCGTTGAAGACGATCTCGATCTCGGCGCCGCCTTGCAGCGGTCGCTGAATGCGCAAGGCTATACCTGCATCTGGGTGCGCAGCATCCGGGATGCGCGTGCACACACGGGCGAGGCGATGGAGGGTTTGGATTGCGTCGTGCTGGATCTGGGCTTGCCGGATGGCCAGGGGATGGATCTGCTCCGGTTCTGGCGGGGAAACCAGCGAAATTTCCCGGTGATCGTGCTGACCGCGCGCGACGCTGTCGCCGCGCGCATCGACGGTCTGGATGCGGGCGCGGACGATTACGTCATCAAGCCGGTGGCGACCGAAGAGCTGGCCTCGCGCATCCGCGCCGTCACCCGGCGCGCGGCGGGGCAGGCCTCGTCGATCTGGGAATTCGGCAAGCTGCGGGTCAATGTCGGCCGACGGGAGATCAGCCTGGACGGTGCGCCGGTCGCGCTGTCCCCGCGCGAATTCCAGATCGTCGAGGAACTCGCGCGCAATGCCGGCGAGGTGGTGCCCAAACACCGCATGGCGAGCGCGCTGCAACCCTATGGCGAACCGCTCGAATTCAGCACGCTCGACTGGCATGTCCATAACCTGCGCCGCAAGCTCGGGAACGGCATCATCCAGACCGTGCGCGGCGTCGGCTACTGCCTGGGCGAATAATGGCGACGCCGCGCAAGCCCCTGTCTTGGATACGCATCCAGATGATCGGCCTGTTGCTGGCGTCCGCCCTGATCTGGGCGGCGATCTACGGCGTGGGCATGGCCTTGATGTACTGGCCGGAATCGGGCGGATTCGACCGCCAGCTCGCGGTGTTCGGCCAGGGCCTGCGCACGGTCGCCGAGACCGATCCGTCGGCCCCTGGATTGCAGGCCGGGTTGCGCGGCTTGGACACGGTCTTGAAAGAGTTTGCGTCCGATCCAGACTTGGCAAAAGGTACAGTGGGCTTCAATATCTGGCGGGCTGGAAATACCTGGATTACTGGCAGCGAGCACACCCCCAACCGCCGCGCCCGGCGCGTCGCGGTAGAGGGTTTTTACGACATGTCGCTCGCGGGCGAACCCTATCGCGTCTACAGCGTATGGACGGCCGACCGCGCGCTGCGCATCGACGTGATGCAAAGCCACGCGGGTCGCAGCGCCGACTTCAACAGCGTGATGCTGAGCCCGGCGAGCATCGTGATGCCGCTGCTGGTGGGCTTCCCGCTCCTGCTGCTGCCGGTGCTGATCGTCATGCGGTGCGGCCTGAAACCCCTGCGCGCGCTGGCGCGCGAGCTCGCGTCGCGCAAGCCGGACGACTTGAAGCCGGTGCACGTGGACGATCTGCTGGCGGAACTGGAGCCAGTCGTGGCTGAAGTCAACGGCACGCTGGGCCGGCTCGATGCACTGCTCCGCCGCGAGCGCGATTTTCTCGCCGATGCGGCGCACGAATTGCGCACGCCGCTGGCGGTGATCAGCGCGCAGGCCGACGAAGTGCTGCGCGCGGCCACACCCGAGGCATGCAGCGAAGCCGGCCGCGGCCTGCGCGCAGGGCTTGATCGTGCCAACCGGTTGGTAAACCAACTCCTGGTACTGGCACGACTGGAAGCCTGGGCGGACGATGCGGATGGCCCGGCCGACGCCGCCGACATCGTGCGGGACAGCCTCGCGGCGCATGCCCGCGAAGCCCGGGAAAAAGCGATCGATCTCGCCTACCGCGGACCCGATCATGTTCCCATTGCGGGCGCGGGGCACGCGCTGGAGAGTATCGTCGGCAATCTGGTCGGCAATGCCGTGCGCTACGGCCGCACAGGCGGTCAGGTCATCGTTCGCCTCGACACGCACGACGCTACCGGCGCGTGCGAACTGACGGTGTGCGACGACGGCCCGGGCATTCCGCCCGAAGCGCGCACGCGTCTCTTCGAACGCTTCCGCCGCGGCAGCCAGCTCGGTGCCTCGGGCTCCGGGCTGGGGCTTGCCATCGTCGCCTCGGCGGCGCGCCAGTTCGGCGCGCGCATCGACGTGGGCAACGGGATCGGCGGCAAGGGGGTGTGCTTTGTCCTGTCATGGAATGCGCGTGTCCTTCCGTCGGGCGGGGACCGGCGATGAACATGCGCGCCGCCGTCTGCCAGGGCTACGGCCCGCCCGAAACGGTCTCGATCGTCCGGCAGCCCAAGCCCGTGCCTCGACCTGGCGAAATCCTGGTCCGCGTGCACGCCAGCACGGTGAGCTCGGCCGACCACCGCATCCGCGCATTCGACGTGCCGCCCGGCACCGCCTGGCTGGCGCGCCTGGCGCTCGGCTGGCGGCGGCCCCGGCGTGCCGTGCTGGGGACGGAACTCGCCGGCACCGTCGAAGCCGTGGGCGCGCGTGTGACGAATTTCCGGG
>JAJZRT010000018.1:0-8007 GCA_021802595.1 Pseudomonadota bacterium | reverse complement strand
TCGCCTTTCCCGGGGTGGAACTCGGCGCGCACGCCGACTACCGCTGCCTGCCCGCCACCGGGCGCGTCGTCCGCATGCCGGGCGGCCTGGATTTCATCGAGGCGGCGGCCATGTCGTTCGGCGGCACCGCCGCGCTGCATTTCCTGCGGCGGGCCAAGGCGATGCCGGGCGAGCGCATCCTGATCCGGGGCGCGTCGGGCGCAGTCGGCAGCGCGGCGGTTCAGCTGGCGCGCCATTTCGGCCTCAGCGTCACCGCCGTGTGCAGCGGCGGCAACGCGGCATGGGTCGAGGCGCTCGGCGCACAACGCGTGATCGACTACCGGGAAACCGACGTGCTGGCCCACGGCGAGCGCTACGATCTCGTGTTCGACACCGTCGGCGGCATACCGCTGGCGAACTGGGCGCCGCTCTTGCGCCCGCAAGCCCGGCTCCTGCTGCTGGCGGGCGGCCTGCCGGACCTGTTGCGGCTGTGCCGGCGCCCCCTGCCGCGCGGCGTCAAGCTGATCGCCGGCATGGCTGGCGAGAAGCGGCAGGATCTGGAATACTTGGCAGCGCTTTTTGCTGCGGGGGCCTATCGACCCGCGATCGATCGCGTCTTTCCGTTCGCCCGGATACGCGAGGCGCACGCCTACGTTGATACCGGCCACAAGAGGGGCAGCGTCGTCGTCACTTTCGACAGCGGCGAGGCCGGAATCACACCCCCCTGATATCGAGAGGCATCACGCACCCTCATGAACAAGACCGACTGGGCGAAATTCGCGTCCGCCATTTCCTGTTTTCTGCCGACCGTGGCCTTCGGCTTCGGCGCCGTGCTGCACTACCAGGGCGAGGAAGGCGACCGGGAGGCCTATTTCGCCGACGTGCGCGTGATCTCCAACCGCACGCCGCCCGACCAGCTGACGGGCCCGACGGAGGTTCGGGAAATCGACGTGACGGCTGTCTACGAGAACCCGAACAAGCCCGAGTTCGTCCACATGAAGCTCGAATTCGAATGTCCCAACGCATTCTCTCTGGACATGAAAACGCACAAGCTGTCCGAGAACACGAAAAAAATCCGCGCCGGCGATACCGTCAGGTTTAGGCTCGGCTCGGGCAGCTACACCCTGCGCCGGTCGGATTTGCAGGCTGTGCCGCTTCCCGTCAGCGAGTGGAAAAGTTCGAGCGCGCCCATGCTGTCGAAGGCGGGCGCCATCGCCTGCAACGCCATCGAATTCGACCAGGCGCTGCATGCCGCGATCCGCGACAAGGATTTCGATTTCGAAGGCTTCGGCGCGCGCATCGGCAAACTCGGCCTGCCGCCCGACATGCTGCTGCTGGGGCAGGTCCTGCCGTCCGAGTTTCTGGATTTTTCATGGAAGATCCTGTGGTGGGAAAAGTATTTCGCGGGTGAACGTCCCGATCCCAGCGGCAAATGGAGCAAACGGCTCTCCAAGGCCGAAAAAGCGGCCGCCATCGAAAAGCTGGAAGCGCAGCGCAAGAAGATGCAGCCCGAAATCGAAGCTGCCCGCGAAAGCCTCATGGCAGGCATCAAGAAGAGCGAGGCCGAGCGCGCCGCGATCGCGAGTGCAGCGGTGCGCCCGGATGGCAAGAAGCTCACGCCGATCGAGGCCAATCTCATCACCTTGTGGAAAGGACGGCCGGAAGCGGAGGTGGTCAGGGTCATGGGCAATCCGGAATTCAATCAGGCCGGCGACGCGCGTTTTCTGCGTTACACCCGCTATTGGGAGAAGCCAGGTGTCACCGTTTTTAACGCGCAGGGTGCCGTGGTCGGCGGTGAGATGGGCGGGTACGCGGAGTGCTTCGCCGAATTCAGAACGCGCCAGGACGGCAACGGCGAATGGCGCGTGGAGGATGTGCTGGTGCGGTCGAATTATGAAGGCGATGGCCTCGGACGGACACGCGGCCTGTGTGAGGACGTCGCTCGCGCGGCGTCGCGTTGAACCCAAGGGAGACAGGAATGAAACGGATTGTTCTGGTGCTGGTGCTGGTGCTTCAGGGGCGTGCGCTTGCCGCGGGCGAAGCGCAGTTCGACGTGCTTGCCGGCGTGATGGATACGACGAAAAAGGAACTGAACGCCAAACAGGAAACGGAAAAGGGCAGGAAGGATTTCCAGAACTCCAAGTACGGGCGGCTGTACAAGGACGGCTACTGGCAGTTCTTTCAGGGCAAGTCGAACGCGCCGAAAGGCGAGTACTGCACCGCGCTCTTCGTGCGCGAGGACATGCTGGTGTCGATCATGGGCCCCGGTGGAAGCTACCGGGGCGCGTTGATGATGTTTGCCTCGCTGGCCGGGGATTCCGCATTTCCACGGGCTGCGAGCTCTGGCAAGATCAAGGTCACGCTCAAGCAGGGAAGCGATGCGCCGGCTACCGTGCATGCGTTAAACCAGCTATTCGGGGATAACGAAATTCCAGTCATTACCTTTGCCGTGCCGAGCATCGAGGCCGCGCTGGGCGGCATGGAGGACCGGCTGGATTTTCATCTGGAATACGAAGGCAAGACGATCGGCGAGATCGAGTGGCATGCCGGGTTGAAGGCGCGCGACGAACTCAGGAAATGCCTCGACGGCAAGCCTTTTTATGACAAGAATCCGCTGAAAGACAAGGCGATCAAGTAGCAGCGATCAGGCCGCCGTGTTTTTCAGCAGCAGTCGGAGCCGTCCTCGCGCTTGGGGCAGCCTTCGGGCCGCTTGCGTGGCGGCAGCGGGCAGCGGTTGATCTCGTCCGCGCTGCGCTGGAAATAGCAGGTCATGGCGCTGGAGGCGATGCCCAGCAGCCAGAACACGAAGAAGCCGATGGTGTAGGCGGCGATGCGCTGTTCGATCACCGCCTCGCCGCGATACATGATCTCCAGCGGGTCGAACAGCGTGGTGAAGACGATGTCGGCCACCCCGGCGACGAGGAAGGACGGCCACAGGATGTGGATCAGGCGCTGCATCATGACGGGCTCCTCGTGCGGGCGGCGATCATCATTCTTCGGGTGAGTTCATCTTGCGCTTGTACCAGATCATCAGGTAGATCGCCATGCCGATGATGAAGAGGATGGTAAACAGGCTCAAGAGGCCAATCGGGCTGCTAAACAGCAGATTGAGTACGACGTCCATTTCAGTCTCCCTGGGGTTGTTGGACAATGGGGTCGGGTGACAGCGTGGCAGCCTGCCCGAACGGGGAATGCAGCACGCCAGCAAGGCGCCAACTGGATGCGGGATCGACCAGCTGAGCATGCCATTTGCCGGCGGGCATGGGGGGGAGCACAGCCCGATAGTGGCCGGGCCCGGTTGGGTGAAGGGTGAGGACATGGTCCAGGCCCTGATGGGTCGGGTGTGCCAGGGTGAGGATCAATTGCCCGGGATAGGTCTTCAGGTGTCCGGCCAGCGTCAGTTCCAGCATGCCGTCCCTGCTCCTGAGGGTGGCGGCCAGCGCAAGGGCGCGCGCGGCGTCGTCACGTTCCAGCGTCTGGTTGATGGCGAGCCCTTCCTTGTAATAGTCGCCGACCACCAGGCCGTCGGTGGTCCTGTAGGCGATCCATGCGGTGGTGAGTCCGGCGACGACCGCGGTGGCGGGCAGGCTCATCAGGAACCAGGGCCAGGGTTCACGGTACCAGGGTTTGGCGTGCAGGGTGGAATTCGTCATGGCGCTGTGTCCCATTCAGGCTAGCGGTTGAAGAACTTGGTATCGACATCGTTGCGGATGCGCGGGTTGTCGGTGGCCTGGATCGTGAACGTGATCGCGATCGAGCGGCCTTTCAGTTCCGCCGGATCGGCAATCAGGCTCACGGGCAGATCGATGCTCTGCAGGGGGGCGGCGACGATGTCGCGGCTGGCGGTCACCACCTGCAGGCCCTTGATGCCCTCGGCCTGGACCGTGTAGTGGTGAGCCTGGGCGTCCTTGTTGATGATCAGCAGTCGATAGACGTTTTCGATCATGCCGTCGTCGGTCTCCTTCGACAGTGCCACACGGTCGCGCACTACGTCGACGCGCAGCGGCACCCGGGTGGCGAGGCTGTAGACGAACACACTGGCGATCAGCGTCAGCAGCACGGTGTAGATGATGGTGCGCGGGCGCAGGATGTGACGGAGGATGCCGGCATCCGGGTATTTCCCTTTCACCACGTTTTCCGTGGTGTAGCGGATCAGCCCGCGCGGGTAGCCCATCTTGTCCATGATCTGGTTGCAGCCGTCGATGCAGGCGGCGCAGCCGATGCATTCGTACTGCAGGCCGTTGCGGATGTCGATGCCGGTGGGACAGACCTGCACGCAGACGTTGCAGTCGACGCAGGTGCCGAGCCCGGCCGCCTTGTAATCGGTCTTCTTGCTGCGCGGGCCACGCGGTTCGCCGATGGAGCTGTCGTAGGTCACGGTCAGCGTGTCGGAGTCGAACATCACGCTCTGGAAGCGTGCGTAGGGGCACATGTACTTGCAGACCTGTTCGCGCATGAAGCCGGCATTGCCCCAGGTGGCAAAGGCGTAGAACAGGATCCAGAAGGTTTCCCACGGCCCCAGGCCGCCACTGAACGTTTCCGCCGCCAGCGTCTGGATCGGCGTGAAATAGCCGACGAAGGTGAAGCCGGTCCACAGCGCGATCGCAAACCACACGACGTGCTTGGTGCCGCGCTTTTTCAGCTTGGCGGCGTTCCATCGCGACTGGTCGAGTTTCTTGCGTGCGAGGTGGTCGCCCTCCAGCCAGTTCTCCACCCACATGAAGATTTCGGTGTACACGGTCTGCGGACAGGCATAGCCGCACCACAGACGTCCGGCCACCGCGGTGAACAGGAACAACGACAGCGCCGAGAGGATCAGCAGGCCGGTGAGATAGATGAAGTCCTGCGGCCAGAACACCAGCCCGAAGATGTAGAACTTGCGCGCCGCCAGATCGAACAGCACCGCCTGGCGGTTATCCCAATGCAGCCAGGGCATGCCGTAATAGAGCGTCTGGGTCAGCAGCACCAGCGCGATGCGCCAGTTGGCAAATACGCCGTGCACCGCGCGCGGCTGGATTTTCTGCCGGATTGCGTAGAGCTGCTGCTCGGTCGCTGCGTCGGCGGAGGCGGGTTGCTTGTCGTTGGTCACTGCATTCATCCGTGGTATGTCTGAGCCGCTTGAGCGCACTGCGGGCAATGCGCTCAAGCGGCTCGCCGGGTTGCCCGGCGAGTGCCGCCCACTGCTTACCGCTCACCCATCACTGCTTCTGCGACAGCCCGTACACATAGGCCGCCAGCAGGTGCAGCTTGGCGTCCTTGTTGGCGGTGGTGCCGAGCGTCTGGGTCAGGGCGGGCATGACGCCGTTGCGACCCTTGGTGATGCTCTCGATGATCGAGGCCTCGCTGCCGCCGTACAGCCATACCTTGTCGGTGAGGTTGGGCGCGCCCAGCGCCTTCATGCCGGTGCCGTCGGGCATGTGGCAGGCTGCACAATTCTCGGCAAAGACGGTCTTGCCCGACGCGGCCAGGGTCGCGTCATGCGTGCGGCCCGACAGTGACAGCACGTAGTTCGCCACCTGCCTGATCTTCTCGGCGCCGAGAATCGGGCCCCATGCCGGCATTGCGGCGTTGCGGCCGTTGGCGATGGTGGCCTGGATGGTGTCCGGATCGCCGCCGTAGAGCCAGTCGCTGTCGGTCAGATTGGGGAAGCCCTTGGCGCCCTGGGCGTCGGAGCCGTGGCACTGCGAGCAGTAGGTCAGGAACAGGTGCTTGCCGATGGAACGGGCGTTCGGGTCGGCCGCCACGGTGGCGATGCTCTCCTGCATGTATTTGGCATACACCGGCTGGAACTTGGCTTCGGCGGCTTTCACCTCGGCCTGATATCCCCCCCTGGAGGTCCAGCCCAGCAGACCGGCGTAATTGCCCAGGCCCGGCCACAGCGCAAGGTAGCACAGCCCGAAAATCATGGTGCCGTAGAACAGCCCCAGCCACCAGCTCGGCAAGGGATTGTTGAGATCCTGCAGGTCGCCGTCCCAGGTATGTTCCATGAGTTCGGCCTTCTCGCCGGGCGCGAACCTGCGGGTGGTATGCGCCTTGAGAAACACCCAGACGCCGGCGATGCTCACCAGGGTGATGACGCTGATGTAGATGGGCCAGAAGCCGCTTGTGAAGTCGCTCATTGCTTGTCTCCTTGTTGGGCGGGCGTATCGTCGTCATCCTGGAAAGGGAGCCTGGCGTCCTCTTCGAAACGCTGCTTGTTTCCCTTGCCGTAGGCCCACCAGACGATGCCGATGAATACCACGATGAAGATCGCCGTGATGATGCCGCTGATCGTTCCGCTGTCCATGCGGGTCTCAATTCTTCGGTGCGTGGATGCCCAGCACCTGCAGGTAGGCGACGACGGCGTCGAGCTCGGTCTTGCCCTGCAGCGCGGCGGGCGCCTCGGCGATTTCCTGCTCGGTATAGCCGTGGCCGACGAAGTCCAGCGCGCGCATCTTGGCCTGGATGCTGGGGTCATGAAGCGGGCGATCGAGCCAGGGGTAGGCGGGCATGATGGACTCCGGCACCACGTCGCGCGGATTCATCAGGTGCGCCACCTGCCAGTCGTTCGAATAGCGGCCGCCGACGCGCGCCAGGTCGGGGCCGGTGCGCTTGGATCCCCACAGGAAGGGACGGTCGTAGACATACTCGCCCGCCACCGAATAGTGGCCATAGCGTTCGGTTTCGGCGCGGAACGGCCGGATCATCTGCGAGTGGCAGCCGACGCAGCCCTCACGGATATAGATGTCGCGTCCTGCCAGCTGCAGCGCCGTGTAGGGCTTGAGGCCTTCCACCGGCGTGGTGGTGGAAGTCTGGAAAAACAGCGGCACGATCTGTACCAGGCCGCCGACGCTGACGATGAGGATGGTCAGCACGATCAGCAGACCGAGGTTCTTTTCAATTGTTTCATGCGAAATCATGTTCGGTCTCCTTAGGCGTGGATGGCTTGCGGGATGGGGGCGTCGTTCACGACGCGCCCGGCACGCACGGTCTGCCAGACGTTCCAGGCCATCATCAGCATGCCGGTGAAGAACAGTAGGCCGCCTGCGAGGCGAATGATATAGAACGGGTGCATGGTGCTGACCACCTGGGCGAAGCTGTAGGTCAGGGTGCCATCCGGGTTGGCCGCACGCCACATCAGACCCTGCGCCACGCCGGCGATCCACATCGAGGCGATGTACAACACGACGCCGATGGTGGAGAGCCAGAAATGCCATTCGATCAGCTTGGTGCTGAACATCGATTCGCGGCCGAACAGGCGCGGGATGAGGTAGTACATGGAGCCGATGGTGATCATCGCCACCCAGCCGAGTGCGCCGGAGTGAACATGGCCGATGGTCCATTCAGTGTAGTGGCTCAATGCGTTCACTGTCTTGATCGACATCATCGGGCCTTCGAAGGTCGACATGCCGTAGAACGACAGCGCAGTCACCATGAACTTGAGGATGGGGTCGGTGCGCAGTTTGTGCCAGGCGCCCGACAGGGTCATGATGCCGTTCATCATGCCGCCCCAGCTCGGCGCCAGCAGCATCAGCGAAAACACCATGCCCAGCGACTGTGCCCAGTCGGGCAGCGCGGTGTATTGCAGGTGGTGGGGGCCCGCCCACATGTAGATGAAGTTGAGCGACCAGAAGTGCACGACCGACAGGCGGTACGAGTAGATCGGGCGGCCGGCCTGCTTGGGAATGAAGTAGTACATCATGCCGAGGAAGGCGGTGGTGAGGAAGAAGCCCACCGCGTTATGGCCGTACCACCACTGCACCATCGCGTCCTGCACACCGGCATAGGCGGAATAGGACTTGTACCAGGCGCTGGTGCTGCCGCCGAGGATCCACGGCAGTTCGGCGCTGTTGACGATGTGCAGCAGCGCGATCACCAGGATGTAGGCGCCGAAGAACCAGTTGGACACATAGATGTGCTTGGTCTTGCGCTTGATGATGGTGCCGAAGAACACCAGCGCGTAGGACACCCACACCACCGCGATCAGCAGGTCGATCGGCCATTCCAGCTCGGCGTATTCCTTGGAACTGGTGATGCCCATCGGCAGCG
>JAJZRT010000808.1 GCA_021802595.1 Pseudomonadota bacterium | reverse complement strand
ATCGTGAAAGCGGAAAAGGTCTTCCACCCGACCGGCTTGAGTTCACGAAGGCGGGTGGTCAGTCCGATGCTCAGGAAGCAGAACAGGAACGCCCAGGTGCGCAACGAAACCAGGGGCATGATCAGCGCCGGCTTCACCGTCTGGTTGAACTCGGCGCTGGTGTAGCCGCTCGTGATCATCGTCATCAGCAGCGAAGCGACGAAAAAACCGATCACGAACTTGGGGAAGCGCCGCCAGATTTCCTTCGCCTCCGGTTTGTTCCCGGTCTCCTTCTTCTCCCAGACCACGGTGGCGATCAGCGCCCAGACGATCGACCAGATGCCGATCCACAGGTCCCGGCCGATGACCTTCATCAGCGTGAAGGCCTTGATCGCGGCGTCCTCGTGTCCCGCCATCTTCCCGTAGGCGCTGGCCGCGGCGAAACCGGCCGCGTCGGCGAATTCGGAGGTGCCGATCCAGGCGCCGGCCACCCCCGAGGAGAGCCCGAGCGCATTCGAGACGAAGGGCAGCACCAGGATCATCACCAGCGCCCAGCCCACCACCAGGGTGACCGAGGTGTAGAGATCGTCCTTTTTCGCCCCCACCGACGCGGCGATGGCCATCGAGGCGGAAACCCCGCACACCGATCCGCCCACCCCGATCACGGCCGCGAGTCGTCGGTCCAGTCCGAACAAGCGGGTGGCGCTGAAATAAATCACCGTGCAAGTCACCAGGGAAATGAAGGTGGCCTGGGCGATCGCGACCGGTCCGGCGGTGAGAACCAGGGTGATCGGGAAGGTCGCGCCCAAGAGGACGATGCCGAGCTTGACGAAATACTCGACCCTGAAGGCGCTATCCATCCATTTTGGCAGGTTGACCACGTTGGCGATGATCAAGCCCACGACCAGCGCGACCAGCGGTGCTTCAAGATTGAACTTGGCGGCGTTTATCCATCCCGAGACGGAGAATATCGCCATGGATAGGAGGTAGAGGAAAATGAAGGCGGGAATGAACTGGCCCAGCCTGATGCCCATGATGCGGCAGCTCACGCCGAACAGCACCAGCCAGAAGATGAATTGCAGGAAATACAGACTGGCGTTGTTGGCGAAGTGATTTGCCAACTGGTCCAGAGAGGACCACTTCAATCCGCCCGGATTGATCGCCAGCGCGGACAGCGCATGGCTGCCGCTGTTGAAGAGGATGACCGCGGCCGCCATCAGCCCGATACCGAACCAGATCGCCCACCAGTCTTCCTTTAGATACAACTCTTTCCATCCCATGGATTGAGCCTTCTCGGGCTCACCGCTTTCGTTCCATGCGTCCTGTGTCTGTCCCATTGCAAAACCCTCCTTGTGGCTGGCTACGTTTTTATAGTTCCCGGCGCCGATGCCGCCGGGCCATTGCGACAAGATTGCTCCGTGCAACGCCATACCCGCTGAGACTTTTATCAGACTGCAGACTTCGGATTCCTTATGGGCGCGTCCCTCCTTTCTCTATGACTGTTCATATTGTATGAATTGTACGGCCGGTGTGTACGGCCGGTGCGATTATTTTTCGAGCTCAGTTTTGATCTGCGCGAAGGTCCCGGCGATTTCGAAGCTCAGCACCGGGAGGCCAAGCTGGCTGCCGATCTTGTTCGCTGCGCCGAGCGACCAGCACTGCGGCGATCCGCGCCAGTTGTGCGATGTCGGCCTGGTTTCCCAGCCGAAGGCCGTTATCGGCATCAGGGTACGATGATCCGCTCGGGTTCGCCGCTCAGGGCATCGAGCGCCGTCAGATCGGAGCGGCTGCGGCGCGATGGGCTCTACGCTACGCATATATGCCTGCCTTCACTATTGGAGGTAGTATCGCTTGCATTGAATACCGAGAGCATATGGCATCAGATTTTCATCGGGCGTGCGAAATGAGGATCCATCAACTGTCTCCGCTTGACGCCGTTGCCAGCCTGAAGAGCGCCCCGACGGGTCTGGGCAGCGCCGAAGTCGAGCATCGGCTGCGCGAATACGGCCGCAATGAGGTGGCGGAAAGCGCTCGCGGATCGCTTTGGCTGCGCCTCGTCAAGGAATTCATGAGCTTCTTTTCGCTGATTCTGTGGGTCGCCGCGGGACTGGCCTTCTTCGCCGAATGGAGCGATCCGGGCCAGAACATGGGGAAGGTGGGCTACGCCATCGTGACCGTGATTCTGGTGAGCGGGCTGTTCTCCTTCTGGCAGGAGTATCGCGTCGAACAAACGCTCGCGGCCTTGCGCCGGCTGCTGCCGCGCCAGGCCCAGGTCTTGCGCGAGGGCAGGATCATCGGGATCCCCGCGGAGCAATTGGTGCCGGGCGATATCGTCCATCTGGAGCCGGGCGACAACATTCCCGCAGACTGCCGGCTGATCGAGGCGTTTGGCGCAAGAGTCAATAACGCCGCGATCACCGGCGAGTCGCTGGCCAAAGCGCGCGAAGCCGCTGCTTCCGACGCGAATGACTTGATCGACAGCAAGAACGTCGTGCTCGCCGGCACCTCGATGGTGTCGGGGCGGGCCAAGGCCGTCGTCTTCGCCACCGGGATGCACACCGAATTCGGCAAGATCGCGCACCTCAGCCAGACCGCCGGCGCGGGAGTCTCGCCGCTGCGCAAGGAAATCGCAGGCCTGAGCCGCCTGACCGCCATGCTCGCGGTGACCATCGGCCTGTTGTTTTTCTCGCTCGGCTGGATGATCGGCATTCCCTTCTGGAAAGCCTTCATGTTCTCGATCGGCATCATCGTCGCCATGGTGCCGGAAGGGCTGCTGCCGACGCTGACCCTGGCGCTGGTGCTGGCCACCCAGCGCATGGCCAAGCGCAATGTCCTGATCCGCTACCTGCCGTCGGTCGAGACGCTCGGCTCGACGACGGTGATCTGCACCGACAAGACCGGGACGCTGACGCTGAACCGCATGCGGGTCCGGCAGCTCTATCTGGGGGAGGTTTACGCTTTGCCCGGCGGAGCGAAGCCGGGCCTCGCCGATCGCTACCGACCCTTCTTCCTGACCGCCCGGATGTGCCACGATGTCAAGGAAACGGAGCG
>JAJZRT010000807.1 GCA_021802595.1 Pseudomonadota bacterium | reverse complement strand
CAATACGATCATGAGCGCGGGCACGGACCCCATCACCGGCCAAAGCACGGTCTACAACGGCAATTACTCGGTGCGGGTGAACAACTCCATCAATAACTATTCCGTCTCCACCATTTCCCAGAGCGTGCTCAACTACACGAGCAACGACATCTACTTCCAGTGGAACGCCGTGCTGGAGTCTTCGCATGGCCTGAACAACTCCGACTATTTCTCCCTGACCCTGACGGACAATACCAGCAACACCGTCCTGCTCACCCGCTCCTACAGTTCCGCGTCTGCATCGGGACTGTTTACCCAATACGGCTCATGGTATGGCAGCGGCTGGCAGCTTGAGCATATCGACCTCACCTCTGCGGGCGCTGGCGGCACCAGCATCGTTGGCCATGACCTGACCCTGTCGCTGCTTGCCTCCGACTGCCCCTACAGCGGCCACGCCGGTTATGTGTACCTGGACGGCTTCGCGCCGACGATCCAGCCTCCCGGCCCCAACCCCACACCCGAGCCCGCCACCCTGGCCCTGCTGGGTCTCGGCCTGGCCGGCCTGGGTGCAGCGCGTCGCCGCAAGGCCGCCTGATCCCTGCAACAGCCGGAAAAACGGCGGCCTCTGGCCGCCGTTTTTTTTGCTGCCTAAAATGAGTGCTTTGATTCAAGGCTGGCACCGTGACCAAGCAGAACATTCTGACCCGAGGCAAGAAAGCCCAGGCCAACCAGTTGGCCCTGGACGGGCAGTTCGAGGAAGCGTCTACCTTGTACCAGGCTGTCAGCAAGATCGATCCCAGCGATGTGGAAGTCTGGGCCAAGCTGGGCGCAACGCAATACCGGCTCGGCCGTTACCCTGAAGCCGAGGCGAGTGCGCGCCGGGCGCTCAAGCTTGCCCCCCATCTGGCTTTTGCCCAGCATACCTTGGCGCTCGCCCTGCAAGGCCAGGGCAAGCTGGATGATGCGTCCGCGCTTCTGGAGCACGCCCTGGCACAGCAGCCGAACGCTGCGGAAGCGATCACCAATCTCGCCCGGCTGCGCGAACAGCAGGGCCGCACACAGGAAGCATTCGAGCTCTACCACCGCGCACTGGATCTGCAACCCGACTCCGCCTACGTACAAGCCAAACGCGCCGAACTGCTGGAAAAAGCCGGCCAGGTGGAAGAGGCAGAGGCGATCCTGACCCGCGGCCTGGCCCGGGAGCCCGGCCATCCCGTCCTGAATCTGGTGGCCGCCCGTCTGGACCGGCGGGCCGGCCGCCACGCGCAGGCGGTAACCCGGCTGGAAAGTATCCTCAACCTGCCGGCAGCCCAGGAGAGCCGCGCCGAGATCCATCTGCTGCTTGGCCAGCTTCATGATCGTCTGGGCAACACGGACAAGGCCCTGCCTCACCTGATTGAGGGAAAGCGCCGTGTCGCGCTGGCCACCGATCCCAACGGCCAGAGCCGCAACCGGTTTCTGGCCCGGATCGAGACCGCCCGCGCCTGGATGAACGACAATCTGGCGACGCCCCCCTCTGCCGCCGTCCCGGATAAGACCCCGATTTTCCTGGTCGGCTTTCCACGCTCAGGCACCACGCTGCTGGAACAGATCCTGGACAGCCATCCGCACCTGCAGACCCTGGAAGAAAAGCCCATGGCCGAGGCGTTGGAGCAGGCCTTTCTGAACTTGACCGGTGGCGGGCCCGACGCGCTGGCGAATTTGTCGGAGCCGCAACTCGCCCATCTGCGCCAGATCTATTGGACGGAAGCAGAACGCCTTCTGGAGCGGCAGCCCGGCACGTTGCTGGTGGACAAGCTGCCGCTCAATATCGTGCGCGTTCCCTTGCTGTGGCGGGTCTTCCCCGAAGCCCGCTTCATCCTCGCCATCCGCCATCCTTGCGACGTCGCCTTGAGCTGTCTGATGCAGAACTTCGGGCACAACGATGCCATGGCGGGCCTGGTCAGCCTCGACAGCATCGCGCAGATCTATTCCAGGGTAATGGGAAGCTGGCTCGACTACGCAGCCCACCTCCCCCTGCACTGGCATCAGGTACGTTACGAAGACCTGATCACGAACCTGGAGGACGAGGCTCGCTCGCTACTGGATTTCCTTGGCGTGGGCTGGGATGACGCTGTGCTCGGCCACACCCGCCATGCCCAGGAACGCGCCCTCATCAACACGCCCAGCTACCATCAGGTCACCCAGCCGATCTACCAGCACGCGAGATACCGCTGGAAACGCTATGAGGATGAATTCCAGCCGGTCATGGCAAGCTTGCAGCCGTTCATCGACCGCTTCGGCTATCAGGAATGAGATCGCTGGCGTGCCGCTCCGGATTCAGAAAGACTCGTAGCCGAAGGCGGCGATGAACGGCTCAAGGACGCTGGCCACCGGCGCGAATTCCGCCTTGTAGTGTTGCCAGCGTCCCACCGAGGAGGCATACAGGGGCTACGCCACCTGGGTGCGGCTGGGACTGGCGATGTGCTTATTCGCCGCGTGCTCGTAAAAACGCTTCACGCCGTCATCCCAGGCCAGCCCCAGCGCGCGCGAAGACGCGCCGGAAAGCCGGCTCGAACTGGACGACCGCATCCTCATAGCGAAACTCGATGACGTCCATCGTCAGTTACGGCCGGATGTGCCGCCACCACGCCATCACCATGGCATAGAAGTCGGCCGCCCCTTGCCAGCTGAGCAGATGGACCGTCGCGGGCGACGGCACCATGAGCTGCATGAAGCAGCTCAGGCAGACATCGCGCGGATCGCGCAGGACAAATATCAGCCTGGGAGAAGACCTGGTCGTACGCCTTGAGCTTGTCGAGCACCCAAGCCAGCTCCTTGTGCGCATGGAACGCCCCGCGGGGCTCCAGCGGTGCTGCCCGCACG
Source organism: Pseudomonadota bacterium (assembly GCA_021802595.1). The sequence goes on along the minus strand of JAJZRT010000807.1, from coordinate 194 downwards.
GTCTCCAGACGGTCACATGCTGCTTCGTTCAGCCCCGCATCGGCCTCGAGGCTTGCCAGCAGGATCTGCATCTGCTGTTCGCCGGCAAAATCGCGGCGGCCCGCCGACCTGCATCGAGCGCGGCCTCCGTCTTGTTCAACTGGGCCCACGTCACTGCAAGCATCTGGAATACGCGAAACTCGCCGTCGTTGATC
>JAJZRT010000806.1 GCA_021802595.1 Pseudomonadota bacterium | reverse complement strand
AAAGCCAAATGGCGACCTCGCAGCAGCAGCAGGCGGCGCTCGAATCCCTGTACAAGGATCTGGCGCAGGGACGCGATCAATGGACGCTGGCCGAAATTGAACAGGTGCTGCTGACCGCTGCGCAGCAACTGCAGCTGGCCGGCAACGTGAAGGCGGCGATCATTGCGCTGGAAGGCGCCGACACCCGGCTGCAGCGTCTGAACAAGCCGCAGTTCACCGCATTGCGCCGTGCCATCGCTTCCGATCTTGCGAACCTGCGTGCGGCGCCCTCGGTCGACGAGGTGGGGATGAGCGCGCGCATCGAGGCGCTGGTGGCACACCATATGGACTGGCCTCTGGCCAGCGCGCAGGCCTCCGAGGCCGTGCCCGCGCCGCGCAGCGTGCGGGCGGCCAATTTCGGCCAGGAACTGTGGGCGGAGCTGAAGCATCTGGTGCAGATCCGCCGCGTGGAAGGCAACGAGACGGTGCTGCTGCCCCCGGACCAGGCCTATTTCCTGCGCGAGAACCTGCGCCTGCGCCTGCTGTCGGCACGGCTGGCGCTGATGTCGCATGACCAGGCGGCGTTCCGGGCGGACCTGCTCGCGGTGTCGACCATGCTGGAGCGTTATTTCAATACGCGCGACGCCGGCGTCGCCGACGCGATCCGGGAGGTCCAGCGCCTGTCCCGTCTGCAGATCGCCATCAAGCTGCCCGGCATCGACGCCAGCCTTGCCGCGCTCGATGCCTACAAGGGGGGACATTAAATTGCGCTGGCTGATCTCGCTGCTCATCGTCGCCGTGCTGGCGATCGCGCTCGCCATGGCAGGGCGCTACGATCCCGGCTACGTCGTGCTCGTCTATCCGCCGTGGCGGGTGGAAATTTCCTTCATCGGATTCGTGCTGGCTGTGATCGGTATGGTGATCGGCGGCATCGTGCTGCTGCGGCTGGCCATGCTCACCCTCAATCTGCCCAGCCTCGTGCGCGAACAGCGCGAGCGTCGCGCCGCCCGCAAGCGCGACGAAAATTTCGTCGGCGGCCTCAGGGCATATGCCGAATACCGCTATCAGGATGCCGAGCAGTCGCTAGGGCAATGGCAGGGCGACGAATCCCGGGTCGGCCTGGCGCGCGTGCTGGCTGCCCGTGCGGCGCAGGAAATGCGGGCCATTCCGCTGCGCGAGCGCCATATCCAGGATGCGAGCGAACACGGCGCCGAACTTGCGGCGCAACTGTTCGAGGCCGAAGCGCGGCTCGATGCCAAGGACGCCACGGCGGCGCTGGTGGCGATCAATCGGGCCAAGGAGATCGCGCCGCAGCATACCGCGCTGTTGCGGCTGGAACTCAAGGCGAGGCAGATGACGGGACAGTGGGACGAAGCCGACCGCCTGCTCGATGCGCTGGTCCGCAGCAATGCGCTGGAACCGGGCGTCGCCGCCCAGAGCCGGCGCATGGCGTATGCCGAGAACCTCAAGCGCCGCGCCGAGGACGATCGCGGTCTGCTGGAATACTGGAAGAAGATCCCGTCCGATTTCAAGCTCGACCCCTGGGTGGCGCGTGCCGCCGCGCGGGCCTTCATGCAGCGTGGCGGCTACGACACTGCGCTCGACGTGCTGGAGGCCGCGCTCGGCCGCGAATGGAACGAGGATCTGGTGGCGCTGTACGGCGAGGTGCGCGGCAGCAGCCCGACCCGGCAGATCGAACAGGCCGAGAAATGGCTGCACGCCCAGCCGCGTGACGCGCAGTTGCTGCTGACGCTGGCGCAGCTGTGCAGCGTCCAGCAGTTGTGGGGCAAGGCGCAGAGCTATCTGGAAGCCAGCCTCGCCATCGCCGCCAGCGCCGAAGGCCATATCCGCATGGCCGAACTCAAGACCCAGAGCGGCCAGCCCGGCGAAGCCTGCCAGCATTACCAGAAGGCGCTGGCGCTGTGCCGCGCTGAGTAGAACCGCCTGGCACGTTTGTACGGGGCCGCGGCCCGGAGCCGCGTTGTACCATTAGATTCCTCTAATATTGTAAGGAGTGCCTCCATGCGCCGGAATATTTTTGCTGTACTGGGTTTCGTGCTGGGCGCGATGGTCTTGTCCGCACCCGCGAGCTGGGCCGCAGCGCCCAAGGCGAAGCAGTCGGAGAAGGCGGCTGTCGACGTCTACAAGGTGGCGATCGATCGTGGCGTGAGCCTGGCCGATGCCGCCGAGTCGATGCGCCTGCGGGCCAATGCGCTGAACCTGAAGCTGGTGGCCGAGCTTCCGCTGTCCAAGCAGGTGGAGGCCATCACCGGCAAGCCGCAGCGCACCGTCACCATCTACCAGTTTTGCGATGCCGTCCTCGCCAAGGACCTGATCGACATGAACCTGGACTTTGCCGTGTACATGCCCTGCCGCATCGCCCTGATCGAGGATGCCCAGGGCCAGGGCTGGCTGGTGATGATGGACGTGAACGTCGACGCGGTGGCGAAGGAGAAGCGCCTGCCGCAGGCCCTCAAGGACCGCGTCAACGCCGTGCGCAAGTCGCTGATCGACATCATGCAGGCGGGGTCCAAGGGCGAGTTGTAAGCCTTCCTGCACGTGAAAAAGCCCGGGCGTGACCCGGGCTTTTTCATGCGCACAAGCGCCGCGGTCAGGCGACGGCTTCGGCGTCGGCCGCGTAGGTAAAGGCGTCGGCGAAGAATTCGTCCTCGGGCAGCCCGCGGGTCTTCACGAAGCTGTCGCGCGCGCGGTCGACCATGACCGGCGCGCCGCAGGCGTACACCTGGTAGCCCGAGAGGTCGGCAAAATCGGCCAGCACGGCCTCGTGCACGTAGCCGGTGCGGCCCTGCCAGTGATCGCCAGGCTGGGGGTCCGACAGCACCGGGATGAAGCTGAAGTTCGGCCGCTCGGCCAGCCACTGCTGCGGCAGTTCGGCCATGTACAGATCCTTCTGCGAGCGCACCCCCCAGTACAGCACCAGTTCGCGGTCGGTGTGCTCGGCAAAGGCGTGCTCCAGCATGCCCTTGATCGGCGCGAAGCCGGTGCCGCCGGCGATGAAGATCATCGGCTTGTCGGAGTCCTCGCGGATGAAGAAGCTGCCG
>JAJZRT010000805.1 GCA_021802595.1 Pseudomonadota bacterium | reverse complement strand
CACGGTTTCGCGGCAGGAAGCCATCCAGCTCGAACGCGAGATGCTCGCCGACATCGCGCCGCTGGCGCACCGCATCGATACCAGCGATCTCTCCGCCTCGGCGCTGCGGCTGTGGATCAAGGACCTGATCGGGCAGGACCGTTCGCGCATCACCCTGCTGTTCGAGTCCTTCGGCTTCAAGCACGGCATCCCGCTGGACGCCGACCTGGTGTTCGACGTGCGTTGCCTGCCCAACCCGCACTATGTCGCCGAATTGCGTCCGCTCACCGGGCGCGACCAGCCGGTGAAGGCCTATATCGAAGCCAGCCCCAACGCCATGGCGCTGCTGGCCGACATCCGCGGCTTCGTCGAGAACTGGCTGCCGTGTTTCATCCGCGACCACCGCGCCTATCTGACGGTCGCGATCGGCTGCACCGGCGGCCAGCACCGCAGCGTGTACTTCGCGGAGACGCTGGCGGCCGCCTTCCGCGAACGCGAACAGGTGCTGGTGCGGCACCGCGAACTGTCCTGATGCTGCTGCGCGCGGGCGATGTGGCAGTCCTCCTCGCAGGAACGGGGCTCGTCGTCGCGCTGACCTTGCATGCCTGGGGTGGTGTGCAGGGTGACACCGCCGTCATCCGCGCCGCCGGCCAGGTGATTGAAACGGCCTCGCTCGCCCACGCCCGACTGTTATCCGTCAACGGCCCGCTCGGCACGACGCAGATCGAAATCCAGCCCGGCCGCGCCCGCATCGCGCGCGATCCCTCACCACGCCAGCTATGCGTCAAGCAGGGCTGGCTGACGCAGTCCGGCCAGGCGGCGCTGTGTCTGCCCAACCAGGTCAGCCTCGAAATCCGCGGCCGCACCCCTGCCTATGACACGCTCGGTTATTGAACTGCCCGTCAGCCAGGAGGACCGCCGCATCGCGCGGCTGGCGGCGCTGGCGATCGGCCTCACGCTGGCTGAAGCCGCCCTGCCCAGCCCGGTACCCGGCGTGAAACCTGGGCTCGCCAACATCGTCATCCTGCTGGTGCTGCTGCAGCACGGCTGGCGCACGGCCGCCTGGGTGTCCGGCCTGCGCGTGCTGGCCGGCGGCCTGTTGCTGGGCAGCCTGTTTGCACCGGGTTTCTGGCTGTCGTCCGCCGGCGCGCTGGTCAGCCTGTCGGTGCTGGCGCTGGCGCGCCACCTGCCGAGCCGGCATTTCGGTCCGGTCAGCCTGTCGGTGCTGGCGGCGTTCGGGCACATCGGCGGGCAGCTTGCCCTGGTTGGCGTGTGGCTGCTGCCGGCTGCCGCACTGATCAAACTGCTACCGGTATTTGCCGCAGCCGCGCTGGTTTTTGGCACGGTCAACGGCCTGATCGTGACGCGCATGCTTGCCGCCCCTGCACCAGACAGGCGACAATCCGCGCCATGCTCGCTCCCCTGAATACCGTTACCCTTGCGCTGTCCGGCGCGTCCGGCATGGCCTATGGCCTGCGCCTGCTCGAATGTCTGCTGGCCGCCGACCTGAATGTCTATTTGCTGGTGTCGCAGGCGGCGCACATCGTCGCCAAGCAGGAACTCGGCGTGGCGCTGCCTGCGCGGGCCGGCGACCTCGAACGGCAGCTGTCCGAAGGCCTGAATGCGCGCGACGGCCAGCTCCGCGTGTTCGGCCGCGAAGACTGGAATGCACCGGTCGCGTCCGGCTCCAATCCGGCCGACGCGATGGTGGTCTGCCCGTGTTCGATGGGCACGCTCGCCGCCATCGCCCACGGTCTGTCCGACAACCTGATCGAACGCGCCGCCGACGTGATGCTGAAGGAACAGCGGAAGCTCATCCTCGTTCCCCGCGAAGCCCCGTTTTCCACCCTTCACCTGGAAAACATGCTGGCGCTGTCGCGGATGAATGCGGTGATCCTGCCCGCCAACCCCGGCTTCTATCATCGTCCGCAATCGGTCGAGGACATCGTCGACTTCGTCGTCGCGCGCATTCTCGACCAACTGGGAATCCAGCACGCGCTGGTGGCACGCTGGGGCGAGGACCGCTGAACGCCATGCCCAGGCAATCCAGGCTCCCGCTGTTCCCGCTCAATACTGTGGTGTTCCCCGGCGGGCGCATGCCGCTGCGGATCTTCGAGCAGCGCTACCTGGACATGATCAAGCAGGCCATTGCAGACGACACGCCGTTCGGCATCTGCGCGATCCGTGAAGGCACGGAAACCGGCACCCCGGCCGTGCCCTACCCGGTCGGCACCCGCGTTCACATCACCGGATGGGACATGCCGGAAACCGGCATCCTGCACATCGACACCCTGGCGCAGGAACGCTTCGTCATTCGCAGCCTCCACACCGAACCCAGCGGCCTGCTGATCGGCATAGTGGACGACGTCAGTGCCGAACCCGCGACCGCCGTGCCGCACGAGCTCGAACTTGCCACCGAAGTCCTGCGCCATATCGTCGACGAATATGGCGCCGACCGCTTTCCCGCCCCGCACGATTTCGACAATGCTGCATGGGTGGGCTACCGGCTGTCCGAAGTATTACCCCTCAAGCTCTCTGTCAGGCAGGACCTGCTGGAGATGAACGACAGCGTGACGCGCCTGCGCATTCTCGCCAGCTTCATCAGGAAGCAGATCAACTGATGGCGCGCTTCTATCCCGCGCTCGAAGAAAAACATCGCGCCTTCATCGCCGCGCAGAAGATGTTCTTCACTGCCACCGGGACCGCCGAAAGCCGCCTCAACCTGTCGCCCAAAGGCATGGACAGCCTGCGCGTGCTCTCCGACACGCGCGTCTCCTACCTCGACCTCACCGGCAGCGGCAACGAAACCGCGGCCCATCTGGTCCACGATGGCCGCATGACGATGATGTGGTGCAGCTTCGACGCCGACCCGCTGATCCTGCGGCTGTACGGTCGCGGCCGCGTCGTGCGCCGGCAGGATCCCGAATGGGGCGAGCTGCGCCGCCACTTCCCCGCCCTGCCCGGCGAGCGCCAGCTCATCGTGCTCGATATCGAGTCGGTACAGACCTCGTGCGGCTATGCGGTGCCGCGGTACGACTACGCAGGCGAACGCGACAAGATCGG
>JAJZRT010000804.1 GCA_021802595.1 Pseudomonadota bacterium | reverse complement strand
CACTGTCGAGTCGTGCAGGCGGTCGTAGAGGGGCAGCACGTGCGCGCCCGGCATGCCGAAGATGTGGTCGATCCCCAGGCGTTCCAGATACCGGACGATCAGTTCGCTGACTGAAATGTTCATGGGCTTGTTATGGGTTCTGCGGTCCCGCTCCCGCCCGTGCGCGCAGAGGGCGTGCCCGGACGTACGGGATTTGAGCACAAGACGCCGCGGGGGGGAACCTCGGATGCGGCGTGGGATAGAGTGCAGGCCCGGGGCTGGAGCCTTGAGTCCGGCCGCGCAGCCCGCAGAACACGATGCGGACACACCAAACAGCGGAGGCCGCTGCACTGCCCGGCAGGGGGTGCAGCGGTCGGTCAGATCAGGCGTGCGCCAGGTGCTGCTCGATTTCGATGAAGGTGTTGGCCACTTCGGTGGTCTCGACGTTGACGCCCAGCTGCTTGCACAGCTGCGACAGCGACAGCAGGCCGCGCACCATCTGCCGGCCTTCGGTGTGCTCGATCACCAGGGCGTGCTGGCGGCCGCGCGCCTTGAGCGTTTCCAGCACGTGGCCGACGCGGGCATGGGCGATGTCGTCGTAGTCCACCGCCTCCAGACGTTCGACCGGTGTCATGATGTCGGCCACCAGCACTTCGTCGCGCCGGATGCCGCGGCTTTGCACGACCTGCACGGGTTTCTCGCCGTGGATGTCGGTGCTGGTGATGAGACCGGCCACGCGGTCCTGGCTGTCCATGACGAACAGCAGGCGCACCTTGCGGCGGATCATGCGTTCCTCCGCCTGCTTGATGGTGTCGCCGGGGGTGGCAATGAAGGCGGTCAGGCGGCGGAAATCGGTCATGACGTCGAGCGCCGGATTTTCCAGCCCCACGCGCTCGGGCAGGATGCAGGCAGGACGCAGGAGGCCGGCGCTCTTGTCGAGATTGCGGGCAGGCAGTCGGGTATAGGTCTGGGTCATGGTGGGTCTCCTTGCATCGGTTTCAGAACCCCTGCGCGGGCAGGGCTGGAAGGGGCAATCCTGTTCCTCGGCGTGCCCCCTGTCCATTCAAGATTTTTTAGCCTGACATAAATTGTTCTTGCTTGATCGGGCGGGGCGCGGGACATAGGGCCGGGGGCAATGCGCTATCGTCTGTGCGTGGAACGCCGGGTGTTTGGCGATGAAGCGATCGCTGTGGCCATGGCCTGCCCGCGCACGCCGCCTAGGCGGTCTGCTGCAGCAGCTTCCGGTACGCGGCCTCGAACTGGTCGATGCCGTCGTCCTGCAGGGCGTTGCCGACCGCTTCCAGATCGATTCCCAGGCGTGCCAGTTCGGCCCGGTGCGCCTCGGCTTCGGCGACGCCATCGCCCACCCGGAGTGCCGGCCGGCCGTGGTCGCGCAGCGCGGCGAGCGTCTTGTCGGGCAGGGTGTTGATGGTTTCCGCGCCGATCAGCGGCTCGACGTACAGCAGGTCGGGGTAGTCCGGATTCTTCACGCCGGTGCTCGCCCACAGCAGATATTGCGGTGTGGCCCCCTGCTTCGCCAGCGCGGCAAAGGCTTCGCCATGAAACGTCCCGAGGTAGCGTTGATAGGCGAGCTTCGCCATCGCCACGGCGGCCTTGCCGCGCAGCGCCAGTGCCGCCGGGGTCCCGATGGCGGTCAATTGCTGGTCGACCCGTGTGTCGACACGCGACAGGAACAGGCTGGCCACTGCCTTGCTGCGGCGCACGTCGGCACCGGCCTGCATGCGTGCGGCGAGACCGCGGATATATGCGTCGAACACGGCCTGCGTCTGGGCCACCGAAAACAGCAGCGTCACGTTGACGTTGATGCCAAGCGTGGTCAGCGCCTCGAATGCGCCGACGCCCTCGGGCGTGCCCGGCACCTTGACCAGCAGGTTGCGGCGGTTCACCAAGGCAGACAGGCGCTGCGCTTCCTCCACCGTGCGTGTCGCGTCATGGGCCCAGCGGGGGGCGACTTCCAGGCTGACATAGCCGTCGTTGCCGCCGGTGGCTTCGTACGTGGGGCGCAGCAGGTCGCAGGCCGCCTGGATGTCGGGGATGACCAGCGCCTCGTAGCGCCGCTCGGCATCCGGTTCATCCCCTTTCAGGCGTGCCAGGTCCTCGGCGTAATACGGGCTGGTGGCCAGCGCATTCTGGAAAATCGACGGATTCGAGGTCACGCCCGAGACGCCATCCCCGGCGATCAGCTTCGCCAGCGTGCCATCGTGGATCAGGCTGCGCGACAGGTTGTCGAGCCAGAGGCTCTGGCCGAGGGAGACGACGGATTGCGTGGCATTCATGGACAGTTCCCTTGAGGGTGAGAGGTTCAGAATAGAACATGTCGGTGGCGGCAAGTTCACCAGGCCGTGCCATCCAGAGGCCGAGGCCGCGCCTGTGCTAGACTTCGGCGCATTCTTTCGGCTCTCTTTTCGGCTCATTTCCATGTCTGGCAGCACACTCGGCAAACTGTTCTGTGTCACCGTGTTCGGTGAATCGCATGGCCCTGCGATCGGTTGCGTGGTCGACGGCTGCCCGCCCGGGATGGTGCTCACTGAAGCCGACATCCAGCACGACCTCGACCGCCGCAAGCCGGGTACCTCGCGCCATGTCACCCAGCGCCGCGAATCCGACACGGTCGAGATTCTCTCCGGCTTGTATGAAGGCAAGACGACAGGCACGCCGATCGCGCTGCTGATCCGCAACGAGGACCCGCGCAGCAAGGACTACGGCAACATCGCCGAGACCTTCCGTCCCGGCCACGCCGACTACACCTACACGCAGAAATACGGCTTCCGCGACCCGCGCGGCGGCGGCCGTTCCTCGGCACGCCTGACCGCGCCCATCGTCGGCGCCGGCGCCATCGCCAAGAAGTGGCTGGCTGAAAAATACGGCATCACGGTGCGCGGCTACATGAGCGCGCTGGGCCCGATCGACGTGCCCTTCGAGTCGTGGGAAGAGATCAATAACAACGCCTTCTTCGCGCCCAGCGCCGCCATCGTGCCGCAGCTCGAGGACTACATGGACGCGCTCAGGAAGTCGGGCGACTCGGTCGGTGCGAAGATCAGCG
>JAJZRT010000803.1 GCA_021802595.1 Pseudomonadota bacterium | reverse complement strand
GTGTGGTGGAGCCTCAAGCTGCGGTGGTGGGTGTATCGACAGTCGGGTGCCTGGCTGCCGCAGCTGGGCAGGATCAAGCTGTTCGTGCTGTATCACGCGCCGCAGGACGGCGTGCCGCTGGATCACTCGCTGGGGCTGCAGAAAGGCCTGATCGGCGTGGTGCATGCCTTTGCCGACGCCCGCCAGACGCGCCAGAACAACATCGTCATCGCGCACGAGCTGCTGCACACGCTGGGGGCGACCGACAAGTACGATGCCGAGGGCCGGCCAATCTATCCGCAGGGCTATGCCGAACCGGAGTTGCCGCCGCAGGTTCCGCGCCATGAGGCCGAGATCATGGCTGGCAGGCTGGTGGATGCGGCCGGCCGGCTGGTGATGCCGCCCAGCCTCGGACAATGCGTGATCGGCCCCATGACGGCGCACGAGATCAATCTCGACGCAGGTTTCGAACGGCGTTTTGGCTCAGGCGGCTGAGCGCTTGCGCTGCTGGTCGAGGCGGGCGAGGCCGTAGTGGATGAACGCCAGCGCGGCGAATACCGGACCCAGCAGATTCAGCAGTGGGACGAACTGCACCAGCCCGGTCAGCACCCCCAATCCCCACCAGCCGGCGCGCTCGTTCCTGAACAGCGTCGCCATTTCGGCCGCGCTCGCGTGTTCGGCGATCGCGTCGTAGCGGAACAGACGCTGGTTCAGATAGGCGGCCGTCAAGAAAGGCACGATCACGCCGACGCCGAGCAGCCACAGCGGCAGCGTCACGCCCCACAAGGCAAGAAACACGATGAGGGCGATGGCCGCATTCCACAGGCTCCCGGCGAGGCCGCCACCGTGCGCACGCGCGAGTTCCGGGTAAGAGCGCTCGGCGACGATGCGGATCAGCGCCGTCATGCCGAACAGCGCGGTGATGACGAGCGCAGTGAGATAGACCAGCGGCACGTAGAACAGCACATGCAGCAGCGCCTGGATGGCATTGGCGATCCACACCGGCTTGAGCCCGGTCAGCCAGGTCTCGATGCCGAGCTTGTCGAGGCCGAGCGCGATCCAGCCGGAAAAGGTGGTCCAGAACGTCACCGCCAGCACCAGCCACAGCAGGCCGGCCGCCAGCATCGGCCAGACCACTACCCACAGCACGCGTGGCCGGAACAGGTCGCGCAGGGCGCGCGCCAGCGCATCGAGCACGGCCGTCATACCGATATGCGCAAGGCCGACTTGGGGCGGAAGACGTCGACCGTGCCTGGGCGCGTTTCGAGATACGGCCCGCCGATCAGGTCGATGCAGTAGGGCACCGCGGCGAAGATGCCGTCGAGCGTTTCCTTGATCGCCTTGGGCTGGCCCGGCAGGTTGAGGATCAGGCTGCCGCCGCGCGTGACGCCGACCTGGCGCGACAGGATCGCGGTCGGGACGTACCTCAGCGATACGGCACGCATCGCCTCGCCGAAGCCGGGCAGCACCTTGTGCGCCACGGCGAGCGTCGCCTCGGGCGTGACGTCGCGCGGCGCCGGACCGGTGCCGCCGGTGGTGAGGATGAGCGAACAGTTTTCCGTGTCGGCCAGTTCGATCAGCGTCGCCTCGATTAGCGGCTGCTCGTCGGGAATCAGCCGGGTGACGAACTCGGCGGGATTGGCGAGCACCTCGCCGAACCAGGCTTCGAGCGCGGGCAGGCCTTTGTCCTCGTAAACGCCGCTGCTGGCGCGGTCGCTGATGGAGACCAGGCCGATGCGGACGGGATCGTGGGTCATGTGGTCATAAAAGAGGGTTGCACGAGGCATCGAATTTATCAGAATGCAGGGCATGACGATTAAGGAGGACGCGATGAACCTGATCAGGATGATGCTGGCGGCAGGCTGTTTGTGGGCGACTGCGGTGCTGGCCGACCCGCCCCCGGGTTACCCGTTCGTCGGTTTCGACGCCGGCCTCAAGGCTGCGCGTGCGAGCGGCAAGCCGATCTTCCTGTATTTCGGGCGCTATGGCTGCGCATGGTGCGAGCACACCAACAAGACCACCTTTTCCGACCCGGCGTTGAAGAAGCTGTACAGCGACAACTACGAGCTGGTGTATGTCGACGCCGAGTCGGGCAAGCGGGTGACGCTGCCCTCCGGCGAGCGCATCACCGAGGCCGAGCTGGGTGCGCGGCTGCAGGCCTTCGCCACCCCGCTTTTCGTATACCTGACGCCGCAGGGCGACAAGATCATGCAGATCCCCGGTTTCAAGACCGTGCAGGATTTCCGCGACTACGACCGCTACGTGCGCGGCGGCTATTACAAGCAGAAAACCCTGCTGCAGTTCCTGGACGGCAAGTCGTGAGGCTGGCCGTATTGCTGCTGGCCGTTCTGGCGGGGACGGCGCAGGCGGCCTGGCAATGGAGTGTGCCGCTGACCGTCAACTCGGTCCGCGGTGCGAAGATCTTTCCCCATATGGAATCGGCCAACCGCCGCAACGTGGCGGTGTCGGGAACGACGGTCGGCGTGGTGTGGGAAGACAATCGCAGCGGCGGCACGCAGTGCTATCTGGCGACCAAGCCGGCCGCGGCGCCAGGCTTCCAGCCGGAAACCCGGCTCAGCCAGACCGAGTGCTACGAACCGGTGGTGGTCGCGCTGGACGGCGGACGTTTCGTGGCCGCTTGGGAAGAAGGCGGCAAGGTGCATGCGCGCCTGCTGCCGGGCGGCAAGGCGATCACGCTGTCGGCTGCCGAAGCGGGTCAGGTGACGCTGGCGGTGGGCGCCGGGAAGCTTTATGCAGCCTGGGCCGAAAAGGCAGGCCAGTTTAGGCGCATCGTCGTCGCGCAGCTTGACCTGAAAGCGGGCACGCTGCGGGCGGGGGCGGCGCAGCCGGTCGAGGCGGCCATGCCCACCGACGAGCAGGGCTGGCCCGCGCTGGCGGTGGCGGGCGACGGCAGCGTGACGGTGGCGTGGGAAGACCGCCGCGACCGCCACACCGTGCCGATGACGAGCCACAGCGAGGATGGCCGCAGTTTCACGCCGCCGGTCCGCCTGAACGACCTGCCCAAGGGTGGCGGTCTGGGCCGCTCGCTGGGGCTGGGCGCGGGGAC
>JAJZRT010000802.1 GCA_021802595.1 Pseudomonadota bacterium | reverse complement strand
ATCCGCCGTGGCGGCCGCGGCTTTCGGGCGCGCCTGGCCCGCATAATGGCGCGCGCTGGATTCGATATCCTCAGCGCTCATCGCAATCGCGATGGGGCTCATGACTGGATTGGCGCGGGTGCCTGCCTTGAAGTCGGCGATCTGTTTGGCGAAGTGCGCGGGCGGCAGTTGCGCCAGGACCGGGAAGCCGGCCTGGGCATTGCCGGCGCCATCCACACCGTGGCAGCTTGCACAGGCAATTGCCGCCCCCTTGCCTTGGGTGACGATGGCAGGAGGGGCGGCCGCAGCGATTGACGTTGCCATGACGATGGTCCCCATGAACATGAGGCGGGTGATTGATCGCATTTTGCGCTCCAGGAAATTCAATAGAAAGCCAGGCAGACTGGGAGGCTGGCATGCACCCCAGTATAGGCGGTGATGCAAAAGTCACCATCAGTCGTGCCGGTGATGGCGCAGCAGCCGGTCCAGGGCCTCCTTCAGCGGCCCGTCTTCAATCTCCGTGTTCAGGTGCGCCAGTTCCTCAAGCGCGGCGGCCGGCAGCCCGTGTTTTTCGACCGGGTGGACGTAGCGCGCAAGCAGTTCCGGGTTGACGCTGATCCGCACCGCCGTCACCGCGATCTCGCGCTTGCCGAGGCTGGCCATCAGCGCGTCGGTCTGCTGGCGCAAGCGGCTGGCGACGGCGCCGCTGTCGCAGGCGAGGCTCAACAGGCCGTTTTCCAGCTGCATGACGCGGACGTGCCCGCCCAGCGCGGCAGGCAGGGCGCGCTCGAGCGCCGCCTGGGTGCTGAGCAGGGCGCGCGCGCGCACCGCGAGGCCGTGCGGCAGCTGGCTGGCGAGCAGGTCGGCGAGGCTGGCGGCGCTCATGGGCGTGCCACGCGGGCGTCGCAGGAAGCCTGCGCCGCTGTCTTGACGGCGTCACGGGAAGCCCGTGCCGCTATGTTAAAATTTGATGGTTTACCGCGTTTTGCGGGCATTTCGGATTCCTCATGCTGCAATCCCTGTTCAAAAAAGTCTTCGGCAGCCGCAACGAGCGGCTGGTCAAACAATACCTGCAAAAGGTGAAAGCGATCAATGCGCTGGAACCGGCGATGGAGAAATTGTCCGACGCCGAGCTGGCCGGCAAGACCGCCGAATTCAAATCCCGCCTGGAACAAGGCGAGTCGCTCGACAAACTGCTGCCGGAAGCCTTCGCCGTGGTGCGCGAGGCGTCGAAGCGCGTGCTCGGCATGCGTCACTTCGATGTGCAAATGGTGGGCGGCATGGTGCTGCACGACGGCAAGATCGCCGAGATGCGCACCGGCGAGGGCAAGACGCTGATGGCGACGCTGCCCGCGTACCTGAACGGACTGGCGGGCAAGGGCGTGCACGTGGTGACGGTGAACGACTACCTGGCCAGCCGCGACGCCGAATGGATGGGGCGCTTGTACAGCTTCCTCGGCCTGACCACCGGGGTCAACCTGTCGCAGATGCCGCACGACGCCAAGCAGGCCGCGTATGCCGCCGACATCACCTACGGCACCAACAACGAATACGGCTTCGACTATCTGCGCGACAACATGGTCTACCAGATGAGCGAGAAGGTGCAGCGTCCGCTGGCCTACGGCATCATCGACGAGGTCGACTCGATTCTGATCGACGAGGCGCGTACGCCGCTGATCATTTCCGGGCAGTCGGAAGAGAACATCTCGTTGTACCAGCAGATCAACGACGTGCCGCCGCGCCTGATCCGGCAGAAGGACGAGGAGTCCGAAGGCGATTACTCGGTCGACGAGAAAACGCGCCAGGTGCTGCTGTCCGAATCCGGGCACGAAAAGGTCGAGGCCATCCTCACCGAGATGGGCCTCTTGCAGCCGGGCGGCAGCCTGTACGACGCCGCAAACATCATGCTGATGCACCACGTGTACGCCGCCTTGCGCGCGCATGCGCTGTTCTTCCGTGACCAGCATTACGTGGTGCAGAACGGTGAGGTCATCATCGTCGACGAATTCACCGGCCGCCTGATGAGCGGGCGACGCTGGTCGGAAGGCCTGCATCAGGCCGTCGAGGCGAAGGAAGGCGTGGCGATCCAGAAGGAAAACCAGACGCTGGCATCGATCACCTTCCAGAACTACTTCCGCATGTACGAGAAGCTGTCGGGCATGACCGGCACCGCGGACACCGAGGCCTTTGAGTTCCACAGCATCTACGGCCTGGAAACCGTGGTCGTGCCGACGCATCGCCCGATGATCCGCAAGGACGAGCACGACCAGGTCTTCCGCACCATGCAGGAACGCGACCAGGCGGTGATCAACGAGATCCGTGCCTGCCACGAACGCGGCCAGCCGGTGCTGGTGGGCACCACCTCGATCGAGGCCAACGAAAAGCTCTCCGCCGAGCTGAAAAAAGCCGGTCTGCCGCACAACGTGCTGAACGCCAAGCAGCACGAGCGCGAGGCCGAGGTGATCGCGCAGGCGGGCATGACCGGCGGCATCACCATCGCCACCAACATGGCGGGCCGTGGCACCGACATCGTGCTGGGCGGCAGCATCCAGAAGGAAATCGACGCCATCCAGCATGACGAGGCGCTGTCCGACAGCGAGAAAGCGGCCCGCCTCGCCGCGCTCAAGGCCGACTGGCAAGTGCGTCACGACGCCGTGCTGGCGGCGGGCGGCCTGCACATCATCGGCACCGAGCGCCACGAATCGCGTCGTGTCGACAACCAGCTGCGCGGCCGTTCCGGGCGCCAGGGTGACCCCGGCTCCAGCCGCTTTTTCCTGTCGCTGGAAGACCCGCTGTTGCGCATCTTCGCCTCCGACCGCGTCGCCGCGATCATGAACCGCCTGAAGATGCCCGAAGGCGAGGCGATCGAGCATCCGTGGGTGACGCGCGCGATCGAGAACGCGCAACGCAAGGTCGAGCAGCGCAACTTCGACATCCGCAAGCAACTGCTCGAATACGACGACGTCTCCAACGACCAGCGCAAGGTGATCTACGAGCAGCGCAACGAGCTGCTGGCGAGCGCCGACATCGGCGACACCATCCGCGCCATGCGCGACGACGTGCTGAACGAA
>JAJZRT010000801.1 GCA_021802595.1 Pseudomonadota bacterium | reverse complement strand
CCATAGCGTCCGAGGGAGAGAGTCTCCCTACGACCGTTGAGCCGGTAGTCGTAACGGAAGGTGATCGTGCCCCTGGGCGAGACCGTGACGTACATGCCATCCCGGTCCGTCATCTTGTAGGTAGATGCCTGGGGCTTGAGGTTCTTAAGCGTGGTATCGGACAGCATCAACAATCCTCCGTGGGGAGAATTTTACCGTCAGAAGCATACCGATTGCAATACAGCTATATAATATTGATATTAAACATATTTATGTTATATTTTTACCGTCACGCTAGAAATTATGCTGACGGTAAAAGTTTTAGCGCTGATCGTCAGAATATTTTTACCGTCAGATTTACCGTCAAAAACTGGCGCTTGCCCCCGATAGGTGTCGATAGACTCTGAAAGGTGTTTTCTAATGTAAACAGGTGATTAAGGCGTAATTCCGATAGCAACCGATAGTACCGGAAAGACCCTAAATCATTCCCACTCGATGGTTGCAGGCGGCTTGCCGCAGATGTCGTAGACCACGCGGTTGATGCCGCGCACTTCGTTGATGATGCGGTTCGAGACCCTGCCCAGGAGTTCGTGCGGCAGGTGGGCCCAGTGCGCCGTCATGAAGTCCTGGGTCTGCACCGCGCGCAGCGCCACCACGTACTCGTAGGTGCGGCCGTCGCCCATCACGCCGACGGCTTTCACCGGCAGGAACACGGCGAAAGCCTGTGAGGTCTGGTCGTACCAATTCCTGCCGTCGGCATCGCAGGTCGCGCGCAGTTCTTCGATGAATATGGCATCGGCGCGGCGCAGCAGGTCGGCGTACTCCTGCTTGACCTCGCCCAGGATGCGTACGCCCAGCCCCGGTCCGGGGAAGGGATGGCGGTAGACCATGTCGTGCGGCAGGCCGAGCGCGACGCCGAGCTCGCGCACCTCGTCCTTGAACAATTCGCGCAGCGGCTCGAGCAGCTTCAGGTGCAGGGTATCGGGCAGGCCGCCGACGTTGTGGTGCGATTTGATGTTGGTCGCTTTCTTGGTCTTGGCGCCGGCAGACTCGATCACATCGGGGTAAATGGTGCCCTGGGCCAGCCATTTCGCGTTCTTGATCTTGGCCGCCTCGCGCTGGAACACTTCGACGAATTCACGGCCGATGATTTTGCGCTTTTGCTCCGGATCGGCGACGCCCGCGAGCTTGGCCATGAAGGTTGCGCTGTCGTCGATGTGGATCACCTTGACGCCCAGGCTGCGGGCGAAAGTCGCCATCACCTGTTCGGCCTCGTTCAGGCGCAGCAGGCCGTGGTCGACGAACACGCAGGTCAGCTGCTTGCCGATGGCGCGGTGGATCAGCGCCGCGGCGACGGATGAATCGACGCCGCCGGAAAGCCCGAGTATCACTTCGTCGGTGCCGACTTGCCCGCGTATGCGCGCGATCGCCTCGGACACGTAATCGGGCATGTTCCAGTCCCCGGCGCAGGCGCAGATGTCGTTGACGAAGCGCCTGAGCAGGGCCGCACCCTGCAGCGTGTGGGTGACTTCGGGATGGAATTGCACCGCGTAGAAGCCGCGCGCCTCGTCGGCCATGGCGGCGATCGGGCAGGAATCGTTGGACGCCATGAGCTTGAATCCGGGCGGCATCTCGGTCACTTTGTCGCCGTGGCTCATCCACACCTTGAGCATGCCGTGGCCCTCGGGCGTGCGGAAATCCTCTATGCCTTCGAGGAGGCGCGTGTGTCCCCGCGCGCGCACCTCGGCGTAGCCGAACTCGCGCACGCGTCCCGCCTCGACCTTGCCGCCCAGTTGTCCGGCCATGGTCTGCATGCCGTAGCAAATGCCCAGCACCGGCACGCCCAGATCGAATACCGCCTGCGGCGCGCGCGCCGTCGCATCTTCGGTCACCGACATGTGGCTGCCGGACAGGATCACGCCCTTGGCGCCGAAGTCGCGCACGAACTGGTCGCTGACGTCGTAGGGGTGGATTTCGCAGTAGACCCGGGCTTCGCGCACGCGGCGCGCGATCAATTGCGTGTATTGGGCGCCGAAATCGAGGATGAGAATTTTCTGATGCATTATCTGACTTTCAAAAATGAAAAAGCCGGTCGTGCAACGCCGGGCACGATCGGCCCTCGGTCAAGGAGTCGGGCCGCACAGCGGGCAAGGTCATTCGACCTGGTAATTGGGGGCTTCTTTGACGATCTGCACGTCGTGGACATGCGATTCGCGCATGCCTGCCGAAGTGATTTCGACGAATTCCGTCCGGGTCCGCAGGTCCTCGATGGTGGCGCATCCGCAATAGCCCATGCTCGCGCGCAAGCCCCCCACCATCTGGTAAATGATGCTGACCACGCTGCCCTTGTAGGGCACGCGGCCCTCGATGCCTTCCGGCACGAGCTTGTCGGCGTTGTTGAGCGGGTCCTGGAAATAGCGATCGGCCGCGCCGTCCTGCATGGCGCTCAACGAGCCCATGCCGCGATACAGCTTGTAGGAGCGGCCCTGATAGAGAATGGTCTCGCCGGGGGCTTCTTCGGTGCCGGCGAACATGCTGCCCATCATCACCGCATTGGCGCCGGCCGCCAACGCCTTGGCCACGTCGCCGGAGTAGCGGATGCCGCCGTCGGCGATGAACGGCACATCACCGTCCTTGAGCGCCGCGTACACGTTCTGGATCGCCGAGATCTGGGGCACGCCGACGCCGGCGATGACGCGCGTGGTGCAAATCGAACCCGGGCCGATGCCGACCTTGATGCCGTCGGCGCCATGGTCGACCAGAGCTTTGGCGCCCGAAGCGGTGGCGATATTGCCGCCGATGACTTCCACGTTCGGAAAATTCTTCTTCACCCAGCGCACGCGATCGAGCACGCCCTGAGCATGACCATGGGCCGTATCCACCACGATCACGTCTACGCCCGCCTCGGCCAGGTGCTCGACGCGCTCCTCCGTACCTTCGCCCACGCCGACCGCCGCACCGACCCACAGCTTGCCTTGCTCGTCCTTGCTGGCGAGCGGATGCTCGGTCGCCTTGAGGATGTCCTTCACCGTCACCAGCCCGCGCAGCGCGAAACTGTCGTTGACCACAAG
>JAJZRT010000800.1 GCA_021802595.1 Pseudomonadota bacterium | reverse complement strand
GGTCGAGGTGGTGGACGGCTACCTGCTCGCCACGTTCATGCTGATCTTCTCCCTGGGCATGTACGAACTGTTCGTCAGCGACATCGACGAGGCCCGCGGCAGCCGGACCTCGAGCAAGATCCTGGTGATCGAGAGCCTGGACGACCTGAAGGCCCGCCTGGCCAAGGTGATCCTGATGATCCTCATCGTCACCCTGTTCGAGGAAGCGCTGAAAATGCAGCTGACGAGCTCGCTCGACCTGCTCTACCTGGGGGGCGGCATCGCCCTGATCGGGCTGGCGCTCTACCTCACGCACCGCTCGGAATCCCACGGCAAGGAAGATCCCCCGCCCGCCTCCCACTGACGGGGCGGAGGGCGAACCCGCGCGTCGCCGCCCTGCCCCGCTGCCGTTTTGCCCCTTCGCCTGCCCGCATTCTCAGCATACCCGGCAGGTCCTGGACACGCCGTCCCCTGCGTCATTGCTTAATCATGGACACGCGCTACGCTGAATTGGATTATCCCGGCTTCCGTGCCGGCCGGGAGAACGATCCCGCTACCCGGGGCGCATCGTGCAAACAAATTGTAGTAATAATGGACTAACCTATAGTGGTACGGAAGTTAAAGTCCGATCAATTCCTGTCGTAATTAGGCAGCCAGCCCAGCACGTATACAACCCGCTGGCCGTCTCAATCATCAGGGGATACGCCATGCGCAACATGCAATATCTGACTTCAAGGCATCGGATCGCTGCTGCACCCGCCCTTGGCATGGGAAGGAAACCGGGTCCGGGTGCGCCGGAGGATCTGGTGGCCGCTGCGGTCGAAGCGTTGAACGACATGGGAAACATCGTTTCCAGTCAATGTTTTACCGATCCCGAGGCGCTGACCCAGGAAAAGATCACGGCCTATGCACTGGCCCTGATGCACTTGCGCGAACGCGCCAGCGCGGCCGGCTTCGAGCGCCTGATGAACGCCTGCGATGCGCTCGCAGTGACGGTGTCCAGGCTGATCGAGGATCGCAGCTGCGCCTGCCGCGAAAAATGCGAGGCACTGTCGCGTTTCGTCGTGCATGCGGAAGCGATGATCCGCATGTCGCACTGATACGCGAAACGCCGGCCCTGCCGGATACCGCATCCGGCAGGGCCCACCACGGGATCAGCCGAAGGTGTATCGCATTCCCACCGCGTACCAATAGGCCGCCTCTTCCTCCAGCGCACGCTGGGTAAGTGGACGGTGCTCCAGCCAGCCCTCGGGCAGGGTAAGGCGGAAGCGCTTGCCGCCCGCTTCCACGCCCACGTCGGGCAGGCGCGGTTCGGCCCGGCTGCGGCAGAGGATGACGGCCTGGCGCAGCAGCCACACCAGCATGCGATCATTGTCCGGCACCAGGCCGGTGGCGAAGGCCGGCAGCTTCGCCAGGGCGCCGCGCTGGGCGCGCGCCAGCAGCGCCAGCCGTGCCTGATCGGTGCGCGAGAAACCCGGCATGTCGGCGTTCTCCAGGATGTAGCCGGAATGGCGATGGTAGCCGCCGTGCGACACCATGAGCCCGATTTCGTGCAGGCGTGCCGCCCAGTCGAGAAAGCGCAGGTCGTTCTCGTCGCTGCCGCCGGCCGCGGCCAGCAGCTTCATTGCCACCTGGTTGACGCGCGCCGCCTGGCGGGTGTCGATGTGGTAGCGCCGCATGAATTCCTCCACCGTCGCCTCGCGCATGTCGTGCCGGTGGAAACGCCCCAGCAGATCGTAGAGGATGCCTTCGCGCATGGCGGTCTCGGCGACGTCCATCTGCTCGATCTCGAGTTCGGCGAACAGGCCGGCCATGATGGCGAAGCCGCCGGCGATGACCGGGCGGCGGTCGCGCGTCAGGCCGGGCAGGTCGAGCGCGTCGAGATGTCCGGCCCGGATGAACTGGGCACGCAGCTGGGCCAGGCCGTCGGCGGTGATGCCGCGCGCCGACCAGCCGCACTGCTCGAGGATCTCGCGCAACGCCCGTGCGGTGCCGCTGGAACCCACGGCCTGCTGCCAGTTGCCCCGGGAAAACTCGCGGGCGATGCGCTCGACTTCGACGCGGGCCGCGGTTTCGGCGGCTTTCAGCGCGGCCTTGTCGGTCACGCCCTCGGCAAAGAAGCGCCGGGAGAAGTTGACGCAGCCCATGTGCAGGCTTTCGCGCTCATGGGGCTTCAGCCCGTGGCCGATGATGAATTCGGTGGAACCGCCGCCGATGTCGACGACCAGGCGGCGTTCGGGCGAGGCCGGCAGCGAATGGGCAACGCCAAGATAGATGAGCCGCGCTTCTTCGCGTCCGGCGACGATCTCGATCGGATGTCCGAGCGCGGCTTCGGCCTTGGGAATGAACTCGCCGGCATTCTTTGCAACGCGCAGCGCCGAGGTGCCGACGCAGCGGATCGCTTCCGGCGACAGGCCGCGCAATCGTTCGCCGAAACGTTGCAGGCAGGCCAGCGCGCGTTCCTGGGCGGCTTCGTCGAGCCGCTTGTCGTCGCCAAGCCCGCCTGCCAGGCGCACGGTTTCCTTCAGCGAGTCGAGCGGATAGAGCTGGTCGCCGGCGACCCGCGCCACTTCCAGGCGGAAGGAATTGGATCCGAGGTCGACGGCGGCAAGGGTGTCGTAGGTTTTCATGCGGATTTGCCGAAAAACAGATAGGCCATGCCGATGGCGGCGAGGATGCCGGTGAGGTCGGCGATCAGACCGCAGGTGACGGCGTGGCGAACGCGCTTGATGCCGACCGCGCCGAAGTACACCGCCAGCACGTAGAACGTCGTCTCGGTGCTGCCCTGCACGATGGAAGCGAGCCGGCCGGCGAAGGAATCGGCGCCGTGCGTCTGCATGGTATCGATCATCATGGCACGCGCGCCGCTGCCGGAAAACGGCTTCATCAGCGCGGTGGGCAGCGCGTCGACCCAGCGGGCGTCGAACCCCAGGGCCAGCACGGCGCTCCGCACGCCGTTCATCAGCAGGTCGAGCGCGCCGCTGGCGCGAAACACGCCGATCGCCACCAGCATGGCGACAAGATACGGAATGATCGTGACAGCCGTGTGAAAGCCTTCCTTGGCGCCCTCGATG
>JAJZRT010000799.1 GCA_021802595.1 Pseudomonadota bacterium | reverse complement strand
ATGGTGGGCGCCGGTTTCTCGTCGTCCGAGGGGCTGGTGCTGTCCGGTTCGGTTTCGCAGAACAACGTGTTCGGCACCGGCAACCGGCTGTCGGCGCAGATCAACTCGGGCAGCGTCAACAAGGTGTATGCATTGTCGTTCACCAACCCGTACTACACCATCGACGGCGTCAGCCTGGGTTACGACCTGTACCGGCGCGACCTTGATGCCACCTCGCTCTCCAGCGTCAGCCCGTACAAGACCTCCACCCTCGGTGCGGGCGTGCGTCTGGGCCTGCCGATCAACGAGCGCGACTTCATTTCCTTCGGCCTGACTTACGAGCAGACCCAGATCACCACGACGGCGAGCAGCCCGACGCAATACCTCAATTTCGTCAACACCTTCGGCAGCAACAACGACACCTTGCGCTTCGATACGTCCTGGGCGCGCGATACCCGCAACAGCTATCTGTTCCCGACCAAGGGACTCTTGCAGCGAGTGGCGGCCGAAGTCGGCACCCCGGCCGGCAGCCTGCAGTATTACAAGCTGACCTTCCAGCATCAGCAATACTTTCCGCTGGGCAGGAATTTCACGCTCATGCTGAACGGCGAGATCGGCTACGGCGATGGACTGTCCGGCAAGCCGCTGCCGTTCTTCAAGAACTTCTATGCGGGCGGCAGCAGCTCGGTGCGCGGTTTCAGGAACGGCACGCTGGGGCCCAAGGATGTCAATGGCGATGCGCTCGGCGGCAACGAACGCATCGTCGGCAACGCGGAACTCTTCTTCCCCCTGCCGGGACTCAAGGATGACCAGTCGCTGCGCATGTCGGCCTTTGTCGATACGGGGGCCACATTTGGCCCCTTCGACGTGAACAACCAGTACCAGAGTTTCTCGTTCGGGGATCTGCGGTATTCGGCCGGCCTGGCCGTGCTGTGGGTCTCGCCGCTGGGTCCGCTCAAATTCAGCCTGGCTCAGCCGCTGGTCAAGAAGACGAGCGACAAGGCTGAAGTGTTTCAATTTACCCTGGGCACCGTGTTCTAACGGTAGCCGTCACCGGAGTATTCATGATGAAGTTCAAGCAGCTGGCAGTTTCCCTGATCCTCGCGTCGTCGTTTGCAGCCGCCCCCCTTCTGGCCGACACCAAGATCGGCTTCGTCAATACCGAACGGCTGCTGCGTGAGGCGCCCCTGTCGATCGCCGCACAAAAGAAACTGGAGCGCGAGTTCGCCGGACGCGACCAGGAACTGCAGAAGATGGCCAAGCAGGCGCGTGACCTCCAGGCCCAGCTCGACAAGGACGGCGTGACCATGTCGGACAGCGAGCGCAAGGCGAAGGAAACCACCCTGGCCAACCTCAACCGCGACCTGCAGCGTCAGGGCCGCGAGTTCCGCGAGGACCTCAACCTGCGCCGCAACGAGGAACTGGGCCAGATCCAGGAACGCGCACGCAAGGCGATCCAGGACATTGCCAAGGCCGAGAAATTCGACCTGATCGTCGAGCAGGCCGTGTACGTCGATCCCAAGAGCGACATCACCGACCGCGTGATGAAGGCCCTCGGCGGGAAATAATCCCGCCATGGCTGTAACGCTGGCAGCGCTGGTCGCCCGCTTCGGCGGGGAACTCGTGGGCGATGGCGCGCAGACGGTGAGCCAGGTTGCTCCGCTCGATCGCGCCACACCCGACGAAATCGGTTTCGTCTCGCAGAGCAAATATCTCCCTCAGTTGGCGACCACGCGCGCAGGCGCCGTCATTCTGCCGCCGGATGCGCGCGCCGCCACTGAACTGCCGCGCATTCTTACGCCCAACCCCTACCTGTATTTTGCGCGCGTCTCGGCATTGCTGAATCCGCCGCCGCGCCCTCCCGCGGGCATCCATCCGGCGGCAACGGTCGCCCAGGATGCAGATATTGCCGCTGACGCCAGCATTGGCGCCGGTGCGGTGATCGGCGCAGGCGCACAGATCGGCGCACGGACGGTCATCGGCCCTAACTGCGTTGTCGGCGACCAGGCCCGTATCGGTGCGGATTGCCTGCTGCACGCCAATGTCACCCTGTATCACCGCTGCGAGGTGGGTGATCGCGCCATCCTGCATTCGGGGTGCGTCATCGGCGCAGACGGCTTCGGTTTCGCGCCGAACGAGGATCGCTGGGAGAAGATCCCGCAGATCGGCCGCGTGCGGATCGGCGACGACGTCGAAATCGGCGCCTGCACCACCATCGACCGTGGCGCGCTAGAGGACACGGTGATCGAAGAGGGCGTCAAGCTCGACAACCTGATCCAGGTCGCGCACAACGTGGTGATCGGCGCGCACAGCGCGATCGCCGCGTGCACCGGGATCGCGGGCAGCGCCAGGATCGGCCGCCACTGCACGATCGGTGGCGCGGCGATGATCTTCGGCCACATCGAGATCGCCGACGGCACCCGCATCTCGACCAACACGCTGATCACCAAGTCGCTGCCGAAGGCGGGTACCTACACCTCGGCGCCGCCGTTCACCGAGCATGAGGTCTGGCAGAAAAACGCCGTGCACATGCGCAACCTCGACAAGCTGGTGAATCGCATCAAGCAGCTCGAAAAACGCTTAACCGAATTGGAAACCAAATCATGATCATGGACATCGAGCAGGTCATGCAGTACCTGCCGCACCGCTACCCCTTCCTCTTGATCGACAAGGTCACTGATCTTGAGCTCGGTAAATCCATCACCGCGATCAAGAACGTCACCATCAACGAGCCGTTTTTCCCCGGCCACTTCCCAAGCGCGCCGGTGATGCCGGGCGTGCTGATTCTGGAAGCGCTGGCACAGGCGGCGGCGATCCTGTCGTTCAAGACCAAGGGCTACACGCCGGAGGAAATCGGCATCGTCTACTTCGCAGGCATCGACGGCGCGCGTTTCAAGAAACCGGTCAAGCCGGGCGACCAGCTGGTGCTCAAGGTCGAGATCGTGCGCGAGATGCGCGGCATCTGGAAATACACCGCACGTGCCGAAGTGGACGGCGCGCTGGCGGCCGAAGCCGAGCTGATGGCCACCCTGCGCGACAAGACCTGACATGGCAAAGATTCACCCCACCGCGCTGGTCG
>JAJZRT010000798.1 GCA_021802595.1 Pseudomonadota bacterium | reverse complement strand
CAAGACCCTGATCGATCGTCTCGGTCTGCGCAAGTAACCACTTCAGGGCCACTGTGATGACCCGGACCCCTGCAGCACCGGCACAGTGGATGGGGCTCGTTGCCCCCTGAATTTCCCACGCCCCGCCCACGCGGGGCGTTTTCGCTTTGAAAGGAACTCGTGTGAGCGCTATCAAGAAAACGTTTACCTACGGCCGCCACCAGGTCACCCTGGAAACCGGCGAAATCGCGCGCCAGGCCTCCGGCGCGGTCATCGTCAACATGGATGACACCGTGGTGCTGGTCACCGTCGTCGCCAAGAACGAAGTCAAGCCCGGTCAGGACTTTTTCCCGCTGACCGTCGACTACCAGGAAAAAACCTACGCCGCCGGCCGCATTCCCGGCGGCTTCCTCAAGCGCGAGAGCCGCCCGTCCGAAGGCGAAACGCTGACCTCGCGCCTGATCGACCGTCCGATCCGCCCGCTCTTCCCCGAAGGCTTCTTCAATGAAGTGCAGGTCATCGCCACGGTGATGTCGTCCAACCCCGAGGTCAGCGCCGACATCCCCGCGCTGATCGGTGCCTCCGCCGCGCTGTCGCTGTCCGGCCTGCCGTTCGACGGCCCGGTTGGCGCCGCCCGCGTCGGTTTCATCAACGGCGAATACGTGCTCAACCCGACCAACAGCGAACTCAAGGATTCCGCGCTCGACCTCGTCGTCGCCGGTACCGAGACCGCCGTGCTGATGGTCGAATCCGAGGCAATGGAACTGCCGGAAGACATCATGCTGGGCGCGGTCGTGTTCGGCCATACCCAGATGCAGGCCGCGATCAACGCGATCAACGAACTGGCCGACGAAGCCGGCGCCGACGCCTGGGACTGGCAGCCGCTCGCCGAAGACACCGCGATGACCGACCGCTTGAAGGCGCTGGCCGAAGACGGCCTGCAAGCCGCCTACAATATCAAGCAAAAGCAGGCCCGCATGGCCGCAGTCGACGAAGTGCGCAACAAGGCCTTCGCCGAACTGATCACCGCCGACATGGACACCGTCGCCGCCAATCACGTCAAGGACGCGTTCCACCGCCTCGAAGCCAGCGTGGTGCGCAACCGCATCCTGTCCGGCCAGCCGCGCATCGACGGCCGCGACACCCGCACCGTGCGCCCGATCACCATCCGCACCGGCGTGCTGCCGCGCACCCACGGCTCCGCCCTGTTCACCCGCGGCGAAACCCAGGCGCTGGTCGTCACCACGCTCGGCACCGGCCGCGACGAGCAGACCATCGACGCGCTGGAAGGCTCCTATTCCGACCGCTTCATGCTGCACTACAACATGCCCCCCTACGCCACCGGCGAAACCGGCCGCGTCGGCTCGCCGAAGCGTCGCGAAATTGGCCACGGCCGCCTGGCCAAGCGTGCGCTGATGGCCGTGCTGCCCTCCAAGGAGGAATTCGGCTACACCATGCGCGTGGTGTCGGAAATCACCGAATCCAACGGCTCGTCGTCGATGGCCTCGGTGTGCGGCGGCTGCCTCTCGCTGATGGACGCCGGCGCCCCGCTGAAGGCCCATGTCGCCGGCATCGCCATGGGCCTGATCAAGGAAGGCAACCGCTTCGCCGTGCTGACCGACATCCTCGGCGACGAGGATCACCTCGGCGACATGGACTTCAAGGTCGCGGGCACCGACAAGGGTGTGACCGCGCTGCAGATGGACATCAAGATCACCGGCATCACCACGGAAATCATGCAGGCCGCGCTGTCGCAGGCGAAGGAAGGCCGCATGCACATCCTCGGCATCATGAAGCAGTCCGTCTCCGGCAGCCATGAAATGTCGGCCTACGCGCCGCGCATCATCGCGATGAAGATCAACCCCGAGAAGATCCGCGACGTCATCGGCAAGGGCGGCGCCGTCATCCGCGCGCTCACCGAGGAAACCGGCACCCAGATCGACATCCAGGAAGACGGCACCGTGAAGATCGCCTGCACCAGCATGGAAGCCGGTGAACTGGCGAAGAAGCGCATCGAGGAGATCACCGCCGAGGTTGAAGTCGGCAAGGTCTACGAAGGTCCGGTCATCAAGCTGCTGGACTTCGGCGCGATCGTCAACGTGCTGCCGGGCCGCGACGGCCTGCTGCACATCTCGCAGATCGCCCACGAGCGTGTCAACACCATTGGCGACTACCTCAAGGAAGGCCAGGTCGTGCGGGTGAAGATCCTGGAGGCCGACGAGAAAGGCCGCCTGCGCCTGTCGATGAAGGCCCTGCTGGATGCCCCGGCACCCGCCGCCAGCGACAGCGAGACGCCGGAGAATGCCGGCTGAATCAGGCTCGGCTCGCGCCTCAAGAAAAACCGCGCTGCGAGGCGCGGTTTTTTTATGCCGGTGCCGGCGGAAATACGATGTTCACCACCAGGCCGGCACCCGCTTCGCCCGTTTCCAGGCTCACCTTCGCGCCATGCAGGTGCGCGATGCGCTCGACGATGGTCAGACCGAGACCGGCTCCATCCACGCTGCCCGACAGCCGATGGAAAGGCGCAAACACGACCGCACGTTGCGATTCCGGAATTCCCGGGCCGTCGTCTGCCACCTGCCATGCCACCCCTTCCCCGGCGGGACGCACCGTCAGCGTGATGTGCGTTCCCCCGTAGCGCAGGGCATTGTCAATCAGGTTGGCGAGCATCTCCCGCAGCAACTGGGCATCGCCCATCACCCACGCCTCGCGGTCATTCGTCTCGAAGCCGATTTCCACCCCTTTCGCCAACGCCTGGGGCACCCACTCCCGTGCGACTTCCCGCACCACGCCCACACTATCCAGCCGGTTCAGGCGCAAGGTGTTTTCCGCCGCATCGACGCGTGCCAGAATCAGCAGCTTCTGAACCAGGTCGCCCATGGTCTGGGTCGACCGGGCAATGCGTGCCAGCGCATGTCGAGCGTCTTCGGGCCGGGCACCTGCGAGGGCGGCCTCGGCCTGGGTGCGGATGCCGGCGATGGGCGTGCGGAGCTGGTGCGCCGCATCCGCGACAAAGCGCGACTGCAGTTCGACCGCTTCGGACAGGCGCTGCAGCAGCGAGTTGATCTCGTCCAGGAAT
>JAJZRT010000797.1 GCA_021802595.1 Pseudomonadota bacterium | reverse complement strand
GAGCACGGTGCATGCAAGCCGGTGACCGGCACCGCCTACATCGGCGCCGACCAGTACGCCGAGTTCTGCGCGGCGCGCACCGCGGCGGAAGCGATCAACCGCGCCCGCCTCGGTCGCAACGCCGACCTCACCGGCATCCAGCCGGGGCCGGACGAGAAGATGACCGGCAACGAGCGCGGCACCTGCCAGCCGGTGAGCGGCACCCCCTACCTCGGCGACAACCAGGTCGCCGCCGCATGCGGCCGCCCGCCGATGGCGCAGGCCTATCGCAGCCGCGGTCCCGAAGGCTCGCAGCCGCCGGCCGCCATCACCGGCAACGCGATGGATGCCGGCCAAGGCGGCAACCGCACCGGCGACTTTTCCGTGGTGTCGCCGGCGCGCGCCGCGCAGTCGAGCGAGACCCGTCGCGTCACCGGCAGCGCCTACGGCGTCGGCGGCCGCATCACCGGCCCGCTGGCGCGCGCCACCGGCCTGGTGTCCGGCACGCCCGAGTTCCGCTACCGCGACGAGACCGGCGCCGTGGCCGTTCCGGCTGCGCCGCAGCCGGTGGCCGAGCCCGCGCCCCAGCGCATCACCGGCGAAGGCCGCGAGCGCCACATCACCGGCGACGCCTGGGACCGTGGCGACCGCGTGACCGGCACCGAAGGCCCGGCAAGCCGCCGCAACCCGACACTGCGCGGCGATCCGCGCGGCAACGCGATGAGCGCACGCGCCCCTCGCGACGTCGAGACCCCGGCACCGGCACCCACCGCCAGCCGCATCACCGGCAGCAGCGGCAATGCCAGCGGCGGCGCGGCGATCACCGTGTCCGGCGGCGCCCGAGGCTGAGCAGGCGTAGCGAGGACGATCCGGCATGAATACCCGTCAACGTCTCGATGCGATGCGCGCGCGCCAACCCGCTCCGGCGGGCATGGCGGTGCGCACCGCCCCGGCCGCAAGCACGCTGCCGAGCTGGCCGCAGCGCGTGAGC
This sequence comes from Pseudomonadota bacterium, assembly GCA_021802595.1. The sequence goes on along the minus strand of JAJZRT010000797.1, from coordinate 2,090 downwards.
TTCTGCCCGCCCGGCATGCAGGAGCGCGGCGGCGAATGCGTGAGCGGCGTGTGCGCGCCGCAGGCCCACCCGTTGATCGAGGCCGCGCGCAATGCGGAACTGGCCGAATACGAACGTACCGTGCGTGCGCGTTTCGACGGCATCGTGCCGACGCTGAAGGAAATCGCCGCGCAGCAGCATGAGGCCGGATTCGGGCTACGCGCGCAGCAGACCGCACGCGAGCGCCTCGGCTTCGAACTGCCGGCGGACGTCTTGAACGACGCCTGGGTGACCACGCTCGACATGCGCAAGCTCTACGGTCACAGCGTGCTGCAGACTTACCACGCGCTGGCGCGCGATTTCGCTGCACGCCGGGATGGCCGCGACGACGCCGAAGCCATGCAGCGTTTCTTCATCGAGTGCGGCTTCCACGAAGTCGACATCAGCCCCTGCGCCGACGGCCGCCTCAAGGGCCTGCTGCAGTTCGTGCTGCGCCTTCCGCTCCAGGCGGTGCGCCGCAAATCCTACGCCGGCGCAATGTTCGACGTGGAACTGAATGTGAAGCAGTGGACCGAGACCGAGCTGCGCCGCTTCCGCGAGGGTCTGCCGACCCTGTCGGACGCCGGCACGCGTTACTTGAAAATTGCGGTGTATCACTTCAGCAGCTCGGACCCGCAGCACGAAGGCTGCGCGGCCCACGGCAGCGACGACAGGAAGGCCGCCCAGGGTGCGCTCGACCGTCTGGCGGCATTCCGCACCGCGATCGAGAACGGCTTCTGCTGCGGCGCCTCGGTAGCGACGCTGCTGATCGGCGTGGACACCGACAACGACGCGATCAAGATCCATGTGCCCGACACCAACGGCGAAATGGGCACGGAATGCTACGTCGACAACCTTGCCGTGTATCGCCAGACCGCCGGCATGGCCGCTTCGGAAGCGCGCTGGCGCCTCGGGACGGCGATAGACGAGGCGGCGCGCAAGGCCGGCCGCGGTGCGCCGGAACCGGGTATGCGCCGGCTGATCGAGCGGCTGCTGACGAACAACCTGTCGCAGATCGATTACGTCTGCGCCCAGCACGGCGGCCGCTACGCCGACATCGGACACGCCGAGCGTTTCATCAACATCGGCGACAGCTTCGACGTACTGCATCTGCGCAACCTCGCCTACTTTGGCCATCTGCACACCATCGAGGAAGGCGCGGCGGACATGGACGTGGGCATCCAGATCTTCAGCAAGCTGAACGTGGCACACGGCCTGCCGATCCCGATCGCGATCCATTATCGCTACGACGGGCAGGTGCCGGGTTCGCGCGAACGCGCGGTGGCGCGCTGCCGCCGCATCAAGGCCGCGATCGAGACGCGCTACCCGGTGCTGGCCAGGGAAGGACTGCTGTTCTGCGGTATGACCGTGCAGGGGAAACAGCCCGGCAGCATGCAGGAAGATGTTTCGGACATCGATACCAATTCGCATGGGCATAGAGGTTAAGTCATGAAGATCATGCAAGTTGAAAAAACCCTGGTCTCGACCAACCGCGTACGCGAAATGGGCCACCGCCCGCTGCTGGTGGTGCGCGAGAAGGCCGGCGGCACGCGCAGCGTGGCGGTGGATGCCGTGGGCTGCATCCCGGGCGACTGGGTGATCTGCGTCGGCAGTTCGGCGGCGCGCGAGGCCGCGGGCGCGAAGGATTTTCCGAGCGATCTGACCATCATCGGCATCATCGACCACTGGCGGGAACACTGAGATGGAGATCATGCGCGTGGTGTCGGATCTGGTATGCACCCGGCGCATTCCCGGCCTGTTCAACGCATCGTTGCGTGTTCTGGCCGACGAGAAGGGCTCGCTCGCGGTCGCCGTGGATCCGGTGGGCGTGCCGGAAGGGAAATGGGTATTTACCGCCGGCGGCTCGGCCGCTCGCTACGGCGCCGGCGATTACAGGATTCTTACCGATTTGACGATCCTCGGGATCATCGATCAGTGGAATGTGGTGAATGAGCACCACGAGGCAAGCAAGACAGTTTCATTAACCGTGTAAAGGAGAAACATCATGGCAAACGCAATGACGGGCATCGCCCTTGGAATGATTGAAACGCGTGGTCTGGTGCCGGCGATCG
>JAJZRT010000796.1 GCA_021802595.1 Pseudomonadota bacterium | reverse complement strand
ATCTCTGCTGCTGGCCATTCTGCCCATGGCGGCCGTAATCATCGCGGTCGTCATTCTTCTGCACCTGGGAGCCACATGGATCAACGTATCATCGCTGCAGCCCGTTCTGACGACCTATTTCCTGATCGTAACCGCATATGCCACCCATCAGCACCGCCTGTTCGATATCCAGTTCTATATACCCTGGTCGAAGGAACGCAGGCGCAAGACCGCGTTCTATGGACGCATCCGCCAGCTGGTTGCCGAGATCGCGGATCTGGCCTCGTCCGGCGAGATCCTGGACCGGTTGGCGACGACGCTAGGTTGCCCGGTTGCGCTGGTCGGGCCGGACCTGCCGATACTCGCCGAGGTCGGCGGCTCGCGCCGCATGGCGGAAATCCCGAGGCAGGTGCTGGACGGAATCGATCAAATCGTGGTGGCGAACGAAATCGCGGACTCAAATCCGGAATCATGCCGTTCCCTCAGGCGCCATGGCATCGCCGCCGTCGTGCCCTTCCATCCCCGGAGCCAGCATGCGGCCGGCTGGCTTCTCCTGGGGGGGTCTTTCAGCGAACAGGTCTACACCCGGCTTGACTTCAAGATGGTCGAGCAGCTGTTCGAAAGAATGGCGGACCTGTTTCTCGACAAGCTGCTGGTCCTGCGTACCCAGCTGTATGAAGCGTCGCGCAGCATCCATGAGCTCCAGAACCGTCAGCGGGAACTCGAAGCCAGCATGGATTCGCTGCGCCGCCACAATGAAGCCCTGCAGCGGCAGAACGCAAGCCTTCAGCAGGAACGTCCGCTCGGCAGCATCGCCGCCGCCGCCGCGAGCGAGCTCAAGGCGCTTTCGCCCGACGGACCACTGGCCGCGGCGGTCACGCTGCTCGGCCGCGATAAGGCCCTGCTGCGGAATCTGCGGCTGCATTTTCCGCAGCTGGACCACTATGTTGGCCTGCATTCGGCCGGATTCCAGCGCCAGTCGGCACCGGACATCCTGGTGGTACGGATCGATGCCGTCGACGACAAGGCGGTCAGGGAGCTGCCCGAGCTTCTCGGGCAGCGTCGCGGACAGGTCGCGGCCTTGCTGTATGGCCCGGCGGCATCGGCGTTTGCCGCCGTCCACCGGGAGAAGCTGCTCGGAAGCCTGACCGAGATACTGCCAGATGGTGCGTGGACGGCGGAAGCGGCGGCCCGGGCGATCCGCGGTCTCGCCGTCCTGCGGCAGGCAACTTACGCAGTCCATGATCCCGAACAGCCTTTGATCGGCCAAAGCGAAACCTTTGCTGGCCAGATGGCGGCAGCTTCCAGTCTGGCGGGATTCAATGAGCCATTGCTGCTCAGGACTGCGGATATGGGCCAGGCTGTCGCTCTGGCGCGGCACATGCATGCCGCGAGCGGGCGCCCCGGCCCGTTCCGTGCGCTGCTGCCCGCAACCGTTGCAGACAACGAAGACCTGGGCGCAGAGGCCGCGGAGCTGCAGGGAGGGACGCTCCTGATTCCCTGTTTCTGCGGTTCGCCCGCGGACGACACGCGCACGCAATCGCGTGCCACTCCCCTGAGCGGCGCAGGCGTACGCGTCATCGTTGCCTGCGATGCGGGCGCAGGTCCGCATTCACCGCTGATACACGAGCAACACCCGCCTCTGTGCATCGACATGCCCCGTCTGAGCGGCAGACGGGACGATGGCGCGTTGCTGGTCCGCTACTTTACTCTCCAATTCAATCTTCAGAGCGGCGTGTGCGTCGGTCTAAACCGGGTCGAGACGGACGAGCTGTTTACCGCCCATCCGGAGACCGTGACAGCGCTGAAGCGCGCGGTATTCCACGCGCTTGGCAGCCGGCTGCTGGCAGCCGGATCCGCGCCGGCAGCAGTTGCGATCGATGTGCCGGCAGCAGGCAGTACGCTGGATGACTACGTGACTGCATTCGAGGCACGCATCATCGCGCAGACGCTCGAGCGTTGTGGAGGCAACAAATCCAAAGCCGCGCGCCTTCTGGGCCTGCGGCCCAACACACTGCACTACAAACTGGAGCGCTACGGTCTTCCCGGCAGCAAGGTCGACTAGCCGGTTGTACCGGGCTCGGGGCCGGGCTTGGCGTCCTGTGCCGCGACGCTGTCCTGCACGTCCGGGTGGGTGAGGTAGGCGAAGATCCCTCCGGCAATGGCCGCGGCCAGATTCTCGCCCCAGGCCTGGACTTGCGGACGACTTCCTACATCGCACCAGAACATCGTGCCCTCCGCGAAACGTCCGCAGTGAAAGAACACCCCCGCCGGTAACAGCGCCAAAGCTGCCTCAACGCTGCGGGTATAGGGTTTGCAGCCCTGCGCACCGTTAGGAAACCCCAGGTGACGCTCGATCAGCCAATCCGCTTCCTGTCCGGGGTGGCGTAGCGCATCGAGAATGGCTTGGCGATCCCCGGTGCTGGCGGAGCGATTTTCAGATTGCATGATCCGTGGTGTTGCAAAATGCGGGCCAGTCCGGATGCTTCCCATGGCCCCGGAAGCGTCCGATCCAGCAGCTCCGGCAAGTGGATTTGGTGTTCTGCGCCGACGTCCGCGGAGGAAAGGGTGCGTTGTGTGTGCCCGACTGGAGCACAAATATTCGGGACTTCCCGGTTCACGTTGGCCCGTTTTCCCGATGTGGGGTCACGGGATTTGCCTCCGGCGCCAAAGCGCGACCGATGCGGCGCACACCTTGCCGAGCCACATTGCCGGGACGCGCTAAAATGCCAGATTCACTCCGAATGTCCTTAGCTCGCGCCGCAGCCGCATGTAGTCGGGCAGGATACGCCCGACTTCCCGCCAGAATCGCAGCGAATGATTGCGATGCAGCAGGTGGCAAAGCTCGTGAACGATCACATAATCCAGGATTTCGGCTGATGCCTGCATCAGACGCCAGTTGATACTGATCGTACCCAGTGCCGAACAGCTTCCCCAGCGGGTCTTCTGGCCGCGGATGCTCAGGCGTGCCGGCGAGCGCCCAACGAGCGCTGCAAAGTGGCCTATGCGCTGCAGCACCTGGCGTCGTGCCGCATCCCGGTACCAGCTCACGATCAGCCCTGGCACCTGAGCCGGTGTTGCTGC
>JAJZRT010000795.1 GCA_021802595.1 Pseudomonadota bacterium | reverse complement strand
GGATGGCTGGGCGGGCCCGGGCACGGACGGGCCCTCGGGGCGGGCGAGGTAAAGTTCACCGGCCAGGTCACTCCGAAGAACCGGATAGTGACCTACCGCGTGGACATCCGGCGCCTGATCATGCGCAAGCTCTACATGGGCATCGCCGATGCGGTCATGGAAGTCGATGGAAGACCGATCTACACGGCCATGGACCTGCGCGTGGGGCTGTTCGTTTCAACGGATAATTTTTAGGGGGTCGGCCGTGAGACGCGTGGTCGTAACCGGGCTCGGCATCGTATCGAGCATCGGCATCAACAAGGAGGAAGTGCGCGAGTCGCTGCGTCAGGGCCGCTCGGGAATCGAGTTTCATCAGGAATACGCCGACCTCGGATTCCGTACCGCCGTGCACGGCCCGATCCGGCTGAATCCCGAGGAGCTGATCGATCGCAAGGTCTACCGCTTCATGGGCAACGGCGCGGCGTACAACTACCTCGCCATGCGCGAGGCAATACAGGATTCCGGACTCAGTGCCGAGCAGATTTCGAACCCGCGCACCGGCTTGATCGCGGGATCCGGTGGCTCGTCCACGGAAAATGTCGTGCGTGCCGTCGACCTGCTGCGCCAGAAGGGGTTGCGCAAGGTCGGGCCCTACATGGTTACCCGGACCATGTCCAATACCAATGCGGCCTGCCTCGCCACGGCCTTCTCCATCAAGGGTGTCAGTTACTCCATCAGCTCGGCCTGCGCCACCAGCGCCCACTGCATCGGCAATGCAGCCGAGTTGATTCAGCTGGGCAAGCAGGATGTGGTTTTCGCGGGCGGTGGCGACGAAGTGCACTGGACCATGACACTGCTGTTTGATGCAATGGGAGCCCTGTCGTCGAAGTACAACGACAATCCGACAGCGGCATCGCGTCCCTACGATGTGAACCGCGACGGATTCGTCATCTCCGGAGGCGGCGGCACCGTCGTGCTCGAGGAACTCGAGCACGCCAGGGCGCGGGGCGCCCGGATTTACGCGGAACTGGTCGGCTACGGCGCGACCTCCGATGGCTTCGACATGGTGCAGCCGTCGGGGGAGGGGGCGGTGCGCTGCATGCGCCAGGCACTGGCGGGAATGGAGACCACTGTGGACTACATCAATTCCCATGGCACGAGCACGCCCGTGGGTGATATGCGCGAACTCGAAGCGATCAGGGAGGTGTTCGGCAGCCATTGTCCGCCGATCAGCTCGACCAAGTCCATCACCGGACACGCTCTCGGAGGCGCCGGGGTCAACGAGGCGATTTATTGCCTGCTGATGATGGAGTCGGGTTTCATTGCCGCGTCCGCCAATATCTCGGAACTGGACCCGGCGGCCGAAGGGATGCCGATAGTCCGCAAACGCGTCGACCACGCCTCGCTCGATACGGTGCTGTCCAACAGCTTCGGCTTCGGCGGGACCAATGCTTGCCTGGTGTTTCGCCGCTTCCGCCCCTAATCCGCGCTGCCGATATTCCTGACCGGAAACCTTCCGCCGCCTAAGTCGAAGCGCCGGTACCGGACCCGCCACCGTGGCGACGGGACCGGGTAGTGCCGGCGGCAGTCCCGCGCTCAAGCCGGCGCCGCTGTCCCGTCCGTCCGCGGCGCTCCTTCGGTCCGGCAGCAGCAACTCCGAGGCCGCGCCCCACCGCCGATTGCAGCAGCGCCTGCTTTTGTGAGCGCGTCAGGCGCTTTATTGCCCATTCCCGCTTCAATGCCTGGGCACGTGTGACACAGCCTTCGCAGTGGCGCAGGATCACCGGCCCGCGGCCGCGCGTGTAGCGTGCCGCACTTCCGGCATTGTGCTGAAGCAGGCGCCGGACAAGATCGCTGGTGATGCCGGTGTAGAGTGAGCCGTCGCGGCATTCGATGATGTAAACCTGCCAGGCAGCCCCGTGCGCAGCGTTGTCGTGTTTGGGTCTTGGTCTTGTCATGCTCGATAGGCAGCAGCACCGGGCATTGTCGTGCTGCGGTGCCGTGATCATCGCCGCTCGGACTCCGGCGTCCCATGTAATATTTCGATGCTTGTGGCTGCCCCGGGTGCGGCCTCTGCGGAACAGGCCCGATAAGCCCCGACTCGCTCCCCGGCGCCTGTCCAAAACAGCCCGGCTGCGCGGATCGGCTGGAAAACGTTACCCTGCCTCTCCGCCCGCGAGATAAAGCCAGGTCTCCACGACGGTGTCCGGATTGAGAGAAATGCTGTCGATGCCTTCGTCCATGAGCCACTTGGCAAGATCGGGATGATCGGATGGGCCTTGGCCGCAGATCCCGATGTATTTCCCGGCCTTGCGACAAGCCTGGATGGCCTGGTGCAGCAGCATCTTGACCGCCGGATCGCGTTCATCGAACAGCTCCGCTACGAGCCCAGAGTCCCGGTCCAGCCCGAGCGTCAGCTGCGTCAGATCGTTCGATCCGATGGAAAATCCGTCGAAATGCTCCAGAAACTGTTCGGCAAGCAGCGCGTTCGATGGGATCTCGCACATCATGATCACGCGCAGGCCGTTATCGCCGCGACGCAGGCCATTGTCGGCAAGCAGCTTGAGCACCTGCTGCCCCTCGGCCACGGTGCGCACGAACGGCACCATGACCTCGACATTGGTCAGCCCCATGTCGTTGCGCACCTTGCGCAGCGCGCGGCACTCGAGTTCGAAACAATCGCGGAAGTCCGGCGAAACATAGCGCGAGGCGCCGCGAAATCCGAGCATGGGATTCTCCTCCTTCGGCTCGTACCGGTCTCCGCCTATGAGGTTGGCGTATTCGTTCGACTTGAAGTCCGACAGCCGTACGATGACGGGCTTCGGCCAGAATGCCGCAGCCAGGGTCGAAATGCCCTCGGCAAGCTTCTCCAGGTAGAAACTCACGGGGTCGGCATATCCGGCGCTGCGTTCGCCGACGAGCGCGCGCAGGTCCGCCGGCAGCTGCGCAAAGTGAAGCAGCGCCTTCGGATGGATTCCGATGGTGCGGGAAATGATAAACTCCAGGCGTGCCAGCCCGATACCGGCATTCGGCAGCCACTGGAAATCAAAGGCGCGCTCCGGGTTGCCGACGTTCATCATGATCT
>JAJZRT010000017.1 GCA_021802595.1 Pseudomonadota bacterium | reverse complement strand
CGAACGCCGACTAGACCATGCACCGGCGCGGCGGCGGATTCAGCCTGATCGAGCTGATGGTCACCCTGGCCATCCTGGCGCTGCTCGCCAGCATGGCGGTACCGTTCGCCCAGCTGGTGCAGCAACGCCACAAGGAAACGGAATTGCGCGAAGCGCTGCGACAGATCCGCACGGCGCTCGATGCCTACAAACAGAGCGTCAAGGAAGGCCGCGTCGATGCGCCGGCCGACAGCAGCGGCTACCCGCCCGATCTCGACGTGCTGTGGCGCGGCGTGGCCGACAAGACCAAGCCGGACGCCACCCGAATCTATTTCATCCGACGACTGCCGCGCGATCCGTTCTACCCCGATTCGGCGGCCCCGCCTGCCGCAACCTGGGGCCAGCGCAGCTACGCCAGCCCCCCCGACACCCCCGCGCCCGGACGCGACGTATTCGACGTGTATTCGCTGTCGCCCGCCACCGGCCTGAACGGCGTGCCCTACCGGGAGTGGTGAAGCCATGCTGAAACGGATGCGACGCGGATTCACCCTGGTCGAACTCATGGTCGTGATGGCCATCATCGCGCTCTTGCTGGCGCTGGCGCTGCCGCGCTATTTCAAGCACCTGGAAATGTCCCGCGAAACCATCCTCAAAGAGGACCTCGCCGTCATGCGCGACGCCATCGACAAATACCATGGCGACACCGGCCGCTACCCGGACGGTCTCGACGCCCTGGTCAGCGCGCGCTACCTCCGTTCGCTCCCCGTCGACCCGATCACCGAACGCGCCGACACCTGGCAGGTCGTGGCGCCCTCAAGCGACGACACCGGGGCAATGTACGACGTCAAGAGCGGCGCGCCGGGAACGGCGCACGACGGCAGCGCCTATGCCGACTGGTAAGTCCGCGCAGTCCGGCTTCACCTACCTGTTCGTGCTGATGCTGGTCGCGCTGATCGGCATGGGCCTGGCCGCGGCAGGCACCTTGTGGCGCACCGAGGCGCGGCGCGACCGCGAGGCCGACCTGCTGTTCATCGGCGACCAGTATCGCCAGGCCATTCGAAGCTACTACGAACTCGATCCCGCGCAGCCGCGCCTGCCGCAAAGCATCGACGAGCTGCTGGAAGATGGCCGCCGTCCCAACGTCGTGCGGCATCTGCGCCGCGCCTGGCGCGACCCCTTGACCGGCGGCGAGTTTGCGCTGATCCGCGAGCCCGACACCAAGGGCATCGTCGGCGTCTACAGCCGGGCGCCGGGCCGGCCTTTCAAGATTGCGGGTTTTTCGGCGAAGGACGAGGCGTTCAAGGGAGCAAAAAGCTATACGGAATGGCGCTTTGTTTTTACGCTTCCCACCGCCGTCGCACCCGGTCCGACCTCACCCCAGACGCCGAATCCAGTTCCGGCGCCGAACGCAACTCAAACGCCCCAAGAGTCCCGCTGGGTCCCCGCTCCGAGAGCGGGTAGAGCGGGGCACCCATCGGAGTGATTCTCAGAACGCGCACCCGAGGACAAATTGCGCTGGTGGAGCAGCTGGCAACATTCCTCCGATTTGCCCAGCCTGTCGAAAGTGCCGCAGCCAGCAAAGCCGGAAAACGCTATCGGCCTGTGTCGGGAAAACCGCTGGGGTGCAATTGCGAATCCCCATCGGCCAGACTGGGATAAGCATCCTGCGGAAACTGGCGCGCGAAGGCAGTTTAGCCTGCGCCAATTGGTCCGGCGCCGATAACGATCGCGTGTTCCCGAATCGGGGGAATCGTAGCCAGGAACACAGGCAGTCTCGGACACGAAAAAAGCACTTTCAGAGGGGAAGGGGGCGCCATTTTTTTCATCATCAGTTTTAAGGGAAGCGTCGCCTTTTTCGCCTTCTTCCGTAGGTTTCCTTGGTGATGTGTGACCCTGCTGTTCGTGGCCGGAGAAGTCCGTTCCAACGATGCGGTCGCGCCGAAGGAATTCATTCTCGCCAGGAAAATCCGGTGAAGCCTCCCACCCGCACGGCCCCCCACCCCCTCCGCAACGGGAGACCGACTGCGTCCGGAACCTGTTTCGGAATTAAGATTCCCCTGTTTCCATTCCGCCCTGCCCGGGGACACGCATGACCTGCCCGCCCGCCATACCCCTGCCCGCCCTCCCGGACGAGCTTGCCACCCTGACCGAACTCGCGCTGGACCTGCGCTGGTCGTGGAGCCATGCCACCGATGTGCTGTGGGAACGCATCGATCCTGCGCTCTGGGCGCTGACCCACAATCCCTGGCTGATCCTGCAGAACACGTCCGGCGAGCGCCTGCGGGCCCTGGCGGCCGACACGGATTTTGTCGCCACCCTGCAGGCGCTGGCGACGGCACACCAGGACATGCTCGCCAGCCCGGCCTGGTTCCAGATGGCCTACCCGCAATCCGCGCTCAAGCACGTGGCCTACTTCAGCATGGAGTTCGGGCTGTCCGAGTCGCTGCCCCTCTACTCGGGCGGCCTCGGCATCCTGGCAGGCGACTTCCTCAAGACGGCCAGCGACCTCGGCGTGCCAGTGACGGGCATCGGCCTGCTGTGGCAACAGGGCTATTTCCGCCAGAGCTTCGACGAGCACGGCAACCAGGTGGAATTCTTTCCCCACAACGACCCGGCCCAGCTGCCGGTGCTGCCGGTCTACGACGAGAAGGGCGAGCGGCTGCGCGTCGAGCTGCCCTTCCCCGGCCGCACGCTGATCCTGCGCGCCTGGCAGGTTCGCGTCGGCCGGGTGCGTCTCTACCTGCTGGACAGCAACGACCCGCTCAACACGCCGGCCGACCGCGGCATCACCGCCGAGCTCTACGGTGGCGGCCCCGAAATGCGGCTGCTGCAGGAGATCTGCCTCGGCGTCGGCGGCTGGCAGCTGCTGCGCCGCCTCGGCATCCATCCCGAAGTGTGTCATCTCAACGAAGGCCATGCCGCGTTCGTCGTCCTCGCGCGCGCCTGGAGCCACATGCGCGAACACGGCAGCGATTTCCGGTGCGCGCTGAACGCGACCCGCGCGGGCAACGTCTTCACCACCCATACGCCGGTCGCCGTCGGCTTCGACCGTTTCTCGCCGGCGCTGCTGGCGCGCTATACGGAACGGGCGATGCAGGCCTTCGGCCTGGACGCGCGCGCGCTGCTCGCCCTCGGCCGCGCAAACCCCGACGATGACGACGAGCCATTCAACATGGCCTACCTCGCCCTGCGCGGCAGCATCCTGGCCAATGCCGTCAGCCATCTGCACGGCCACGTCAGCCGCCGCATCTTCCAGCCACTGTTTCCACGCTGGCCGCCACAGGACGTGCCGATCGCCCACATCACCAACGGCGTCCATACGCCGTCCTGGGATTCGGCCGGGGCCGACCGCACCTGGACCGAGGCCTGCGGCAAGGACCGCTGGCTGGGCGAACTGGAACACCACGAGGCGCAGATACAGACCGTTTCCGACCAGGCCCTGTGGGATCTCCGCAGGCATTCCCGGCAAAGGCTCATCGTCTTCGCCCGCGAACACCTGAAGCGCCAGCTCGCTGCGGTCAACGCGCCGGCCGAGCGCATCGCACACGCGGCCCAGGCGCTCGACCCCAACGCCCTGACGCTCGGCTTCGCCCGCCGCTTCGCGGCCTACAAGCGACCCAACATGCTGCTGGCCGATCCGGATCGCCTGGTCCGCCTCCTCACCCATCCGCACTATCCGGTGCAGCTCGTCATCGCGGGCAAGGCGCATCCGAAGGACCAGGCGGGCAAGGCCATGATCCGCCAGTGGAACGATTTCATCGCGAGCCGGCCGGAGCTGGCCGGACGCGTGCTGTTCCTCGCCGACTACGACATGCTGGTCGCCGAGCAGATGGTGCAGGGCGTCGACCTGTGGATCAACACGCCGCGCCGGCCGTGGGAGGCCTGCGGCACCAGCGGCATGAAGATCCTCGTCAACGGCGGCCTCAATCTCTCCGAACTCGACGGCTGGTGGGCGAAGGCGTATGCGCCGGAACTGGGCTGGGCGCTGGGGGACGGCCAGGAGCACGACAGCGATCCCGCCCGGGATGAAGCCGAGGCGGCGGCGCTCTATCGCCTGCTGGAACAGGAGGTGATCCCGCTGTTCTACCGCGAGCGCGATGCGCAGGGCTGCCCGCGCGGCTGGGTGGAAAAAATGCGCGCCAGCATGAGCACCCTCACGCCGCGCTTCAGCAGCAACCGCATGCTGCGCGAGTACGTGGCGCATCTTTACCTGCCCGCGACGGCGCTCTACGCGGCGCGCCAGGACCCGGACATGATCCGGCGCCTATGTGACTGGCAGGATGCGCTCGTCCGGCACTGGGAACGGATCCATTTCGGCGAACTCCGGGTCGACGCGGATGCGGGCACCTGGCATTTCAGCGTGCCGGTCTATCTCGACGACCTCGATCCCGACTTCGTCGCCGTCGAACTGTATGCCGCGCCGCTGGACGCCGGCCATGCCGAAATCCACCGGATGCAGCGCGGCGACGCCCTGGGCGGTGCCGTCAACAGTTACACCTATCGCATCAGCATCCCCGGCAAGCGGGCGGCGGACGACTACACGCCGCGCATCGTCCCGGCCTTCGAGGGCGCGCGGGTGCCGGCCGAGGCCGGCCAGATACTCTGGTATCGCTGATGTCCCGCGTGTCATCCCTTCCTCCTCCCCGCAGCCCGTCTCCCGCTACAATTCGCGCATGACCTCCCATCATCGGGGCCACCGGATTTCATTCGCCCGCACGCTGACGGTGGCGCGGGCGTTCCGCCCGTTTCTGCAGACGGCCCCGGCAGGTGGACGGACCGCCCGCCCATGAAGCGGATCTCCATTTCCGGCCGACTGTTGCTGGGCTACCTGCTGGTGGCCGTGCTGCCGCTGACGGGACTGGCCGCTTTCTACCTGGTGGCCTTCGAGTCGTCGCTGCGCGAAACCGTGCTGGCGAACATGGCGGCCATCGCGGACAAGAAGGCCGACCAGATCGACCGCTACATGACGGAACGCCTGGCCGATGCCCATCTGCTCAGCCAGCGGCATCTCATCCGCAACGGGCTACACGACCTGGAACAGGCGTATCGCGAGGCCGGCATGCACGCACCCGCGTACCGGAACGTCGCCCTGCCGCTGCAGGGCGATCTGCAGACATCCTACGAGGCCGGCGACTTCCGCGATCTGCTGTTGATAGACACGGCCGGCAACGTGATCTTCTCGCTGGCGCACCGCGCCGACCTGGGCACCAACCTCCTCTCCGGGCCGTATCGCGAGACGCAACTGGCGAGGGGATTCGATCTCACCCTGCAAGACCGGCAAACCCGCCTCTCGCGTTTTGCACTGTATGCCCCCTTCGGCGATCAGCCGACGGCATTCCTGACAGCGCCCGTGCTGGAGGGGAGCAGGGTGATCGGGGTGCTGGTCCTGCAGCTGGACGTGCACAGGCTGGAGTCGGTCACGGCCGACCGCACCGGCCTGGGCCGCACGGGGGAAACGGTGCTGGCGCAGCGCGACGGCAACGAGGCGCTCTACACCGGGCCGCTCCGTCATGTCCGCGACGCCGCCTACCATTACCGGGTACCGCTGCAGGCTGCAGCGCCGCCGATGCAGAAGGCGCTGGCCGGCCAGCATGGCCGCGGGCTCGTGCGCGACTATGCCGGCATCGAATGCGTGGCGGCATGGCGCTACCTGCCTTCGCTGAAGTGGGGCATGGTCGTGAAGATCGACAGTGCGGAAGCACTGGCGCCAGCCACCCACCTGCGCCGCATCACCTATCTCGCGCTGGTGCTGTTCCTCGTGCTGTCCGCCGGCGTGGCCTACCTGCTGGGACGCGGCCTGTCGCGCCCCATCCGCAATCTCACCCGGGTGGCCGACCGCATCGCCGCAGGCGACCTGTCGCAGCGCGCGCCGCAGGAAAACGTCACGGAACTGCGACGCCTGGCCCACGCATTCAATCACATGACGGATGCGCTGGCAGAGGCCAACCGTACACTGGAGACCCAGGTCGAAGCACGCTCGCACGAGCTGCGCAAGCTCTCCCTGCTGCAGGGCATGATCCTCGACAAGGCCGCCGCGCTGGTGGTGGTGCTCGACCGCGAAGGTCGCATCCGCCGCTTCAATCGCGCCTGCGAGGAACTGACGGGCTATTCGTTTGCGGAAGTCGAGGGGCGGTTCGTCTGGGATTTCCTGCTGCCGCCGGAAGAACGGGATCAGGTGCGCCAGGAGGCTTTCAGCACGCTCGCCCGCAATCCGAACACCCTGCGGGCTTCCTATACCAACCACTGGGTCGCCCGGGACGGGACAAGGCGGCTGATCGAATGGTCGAATTCACTCCTGCTCGACGAACAGGGCGAGATGGAGTTCATCGTGAGCATCGGCACCGACGTGACGGAGAAGTACCGGGCAGAGACGGCGCTCAAGGAAAGCGAGGCGCGCCTGAACGAGGCGCAGCGCATCGCCCAGGTCGGCAGCTGGGAATATGATGTGCTCGCCGACAAGCTGAGCTGGTCGGACGAAACATTCCGCCTCTTCGAAGTCGACAAGGAAACATTCGGCGCCTCATACGAGGCGTTCATGGACAAGGTCCATCCCGAGGACCGCGAACGGGTCAGCCAGGCCTATCGCGACTCCCTGGTGAGCCACGAGCCCTACGAAATCAGCCATCGGATCTGCATGGCGGACGGCCGCGTCAAATGGGTCAACGAACGGTGCGAGGTGCACTACGACGCCGAGGGCAACGCGATCCGTTTCACCGGCACCGTTCAGGACATCACGGAACGCATGCAAGCCGAGGCGCAAATCAGCCAGCTGGCCTACCACGACGCCCTCACCGGCCTGAACAACCGATTCAGCCTGCTGAGCCAGCTCGATCAGGCGCTCTCCATGGTGCACCGCGAACAGCGCGCGCTGGCCGTGATCTTCCTGGATCTGGACCGCTTCAAGACCATCAATGACACCCTCGGCCATGCAGTGGGCGACGAGCTGCTCAGGGAGGTCGCGCATCGTCTGCGCGACAGCGTGCGCGACAGCGACATCGTGGCCCGCCTGGGGGGGGACGAGTTCGTGGTGGTGCTGACCGAAGTCGAGGATGCCACCGCCGCCGCCCGCCTCGCCGACAAGATCCTGCACACACTGGCCCGGCCTTACCGTATCGGCGAGGAGGAACTGCATTCGACCGCGAGCATCGGCCTCGCCTTCTATCCGGACGACGGCGAGGACGGCGAAACGCTGATGAAGAACGCCGACACCGCCATGTACCATGCCAAATCGCTGGGCCGCAACAACGTCCAGTTCTTCACGGCCGAGATGAACCGGACCGCGATGAAACGGCTGACGATGGATCATGACCTGCGGGTGGCGGTGGAAAGCCAGCAGTTCGCACTGCATTACCAGCCCCAGCTCGACAGCTGGAGTGGCCGCATCATGGGATTCGAGGCCTTGCTGCGCTGGCACCACCCGCGCCTGGGACTGGTGCCGCCCGGCGAATTCATCCCCATCGCGGAGGAGACCGGCCTCATCCTGCCGCTGGGCGAATGGGTGCTGGACGAGGCCTGCCGCCAGCTCCGCGCCTGGCGTGACGCCGGCATCGCGGGCATCACCATGGCGGTGAACCTGTCGGCGCATCA
Source organism: Pseudomonadota bacterium (assembly GCA_021802595.1). The sequence continues at coordinate 9,045 of JAJZRT010000017.1, read as the reverse complement.
GCTGCATTCCCCCCTGCTGCTGACACACGTCACGCAGGCGCTCAAGCGGCATGGCCTGAAAGGCAGCGACCTGGAGCTGGAAATCACCGAATCGGTGGCCATGCACGACCCTGCCGCCAGCATCAGCCAGCTCAAGGCGCTGCGCGATCTGGGCGTGCGCCTGTCGATCGACGATTTCGGCACGGGTTATTCGTCGCTCAGCTACCTCAAGCTGCTGCCCATCCATACCCTCAAGCTCGACCGGTCCTTCGTGCGCGACATCGAGACCGACAGCAACGACTTTTCCATCTGCACGGCCACCATCGCGCTGGCGCACAGCCTCGGCCTGACGGTGATCGCCGAAGGCGTGGAGACCGAGGCGCAGCGCCATATGCTGGCCTCGCACCACTGCGACTTCATGCAGGGCTACCTGTTCAGCGAGCCCCTGCCGGCGGAGCCGGCCATGGACTTCATCCGGGAACGGCATCCCGCCTGAGCCAGGCCGCCGCGGGCTTCTATCATGTGCATACAGGCTCCGGTTCCTGTACCGGAGCGTGTCAATGCGCTAAAGCCCAAACATGAAGGAAAGACCCGCATGCCCGTCCACAACGCCGACATCGCCGCCGTCTTCGAGGAAATCGCCGACCGCCTGGAAATCCAGGGGGCCAACCCGTTCCGCATTCGCGCCTACCGCAACGCCGCACGCACTCTGGGCGAACTGCCGCAGGAGGTGCGTGCGCTGCTGGAACAGGGCACCGATCTGACCCGGCTGCCCGGCATCGGCGACGACCTCGCCGCCAAGGTCCGCGAGATCGTCGGCACCGGCCGCTGCAGCCTGCTCGAGCGCCTGCGCCGCGAGCTGCCACCCGCGGTCACCGAACTGCTGCAGATTCCCGGCCTGGGCCCGAAGCGGGTCAAGGCGCTGTACCACGACCTCGATGTGCAGACCGTCGAGCAGCTTTACCGGGCGGCGCGCGACGGCCGTATCCGCACCCTGCCCGGCTTCGGCGAAAAGACCGAGCTCAACATCCTGCAGGCAGTGGAAGCCCATGTCAGCCAGACGCACCGCTTCAAGCTGGTGGTGGCGGCGCAGTATGCCGACGCGCTGACGGCCTGGCTGCGCGCCGTTCCCGGCGTCGGGCAGGTGACCGTGGCGGGCAGCTTCCGCCGCATGCGCGAGACCGTGGGCGATCTCGACATCCTGGTCACCGCTGCGACGGATAGCCCGGTGATGGCGCATTTCACCGCCTACGACGAGGTCGCCGATGTCCTGTCGGCCGGCAGCACGCGCGCCAGCATCGTCCTCAAGAGCGGTCTGCAGGTCGACCTGCGGGTGGTGGCGCAACAGGCCTATGGCGCCGCGCTGCACTACTTCACCGGCTCCAAGGCGCACAACATCGCGATTCGCCGCATCGCCCAGAAGCGCGGCCTCAAGGTCAACGAATACGGCGTGTTCCGCGGCAGCGAGCGCATCGCCGGCGAAGACGAGGCCTCGGTCTATGCCAGCGTCGGCCTGCCCTGGATCCCGCCGGAACTGCGCGAGGACCGTGGCGAAATCGAGGCGGCGCGCGAAGCCCGCCTGCCCAGGCTGGTGAAATTCTCCGATCTGCGCGGCGACCTGCATGCCCACACCCGCGCCACCGACGGCCACGACAGCCTGCATCAGATGGCGCTCGCGGCAAAGGAGCTCGGGCTGGACTATCTCGCCATCACCGAGCATTCGCGCCGGCTGGCCATGGCGCACGGCCTTGATCCGTTGCGGCTGGCGCGCCAGTGCGACGAGATCGACCGCCTCAACACGGAACTCGACGGCCTCACCCTGCTCAAGGGCATCGAGGTCGACATCCTCGAGGACGGCGGCCTCGACCTGCCGGATGAGGTGCTGGGCCGGCTCGACCTGGTGGTGGGCGCGGTACACAGCCAGTTCCACCTGTCGCGCGCCAAGCAGACCGAGCGCATCCTGCGCGCGATGGACCATCCACACTTCACGCTGCTGGCGCACCCCAGCGGACGCCTGATCGAACAGCGCGAGCCCTATGACGTCGACATGCTGCGCATCGTTCGCCACGCACGGGATCGCGGCTGCTTCCTCGAACTCAACGCCCATCCCGACCGGCTCGACCTGCTGGATACGCACTGCCGGATGGCCAAGGAGGAAGGCGTGCTCGTCAGCATCAATTCCGACGCACACAGCGTGTTCGATTTCGCCCACCTCAGGTATGGGATCGGCCAGGCCCGGCGCGGCTGGCTGGAAAAGGACGACGTGCTCAACACGCGCCCGCTGCCAGCGTTGCGGCGCCTGCTCAGGCGCACCATGTAGCCATGTTCATCCTGGCCCTGCTCGGCGACGTCATGCTCGGCCGCGGCGTCGACGCCACGCTGCGGCACCTGCGCCCGCAGGACATGTGGGGCGATGTGCTGCCGCATCTCTTGCAGGCCGACCTGCGCATCGCCAACCTGGAATGCGCGCTGACCCGGCATGCGCAGCCGTGGACGCACAGCTGGAAGCAGTTCCACTTCCGTGCCGACCCCGGTGCCGTGCGCTTCCTGCAGGCGGCGCGCATCGATGCCTGCGCGCTCGCCAACAACCACGTACTGGATTTCGAGGTGCGCGGCCTGCGCGACACGCTGCACGCACTCGACGCTGCCGGCATCCGCCATGCCGGGGCCGGCCTCGATTCCGTCGAAGCCGCCGCACCCGCCCTGCTCGAGGCGGACGGCCCATCGCCCTGCAAGGTGGCGCTGATCGCCTGCACCGACAACCAGCCGGATTTCGCCGCCGACGACCAGCACCCGGGCACCCATTATCTGGCGGTCTCGCTCGACGCGGACACGCTGGCACGGGTGGCGGACGCCATCGGCGCCGCACGCGCATCGGGGGCCGACCTGGTGGTGTTCTCCCTCCACTGGGGGAGCAATTTCGTCGAGCGCCCCGCCCCGGACTTCCGGCGGTTCGCCAAGCGCGTGATCGAGCTCGGGGCGGACGTGGTTTACGGACACAGCGCCCATGTCTGCCAGGGCATCGAGCTCCACCAGGGCAGGCCCATCCTCTACGACACCGGCGACTTCATCGATGACTACGCGGTCGATCCGTTGCTGCGCAACGACCGTTCCTGCCTGTTCAGATTGATGTTCGAGCAGGGCCGCTTGCGGCGCATCGAGCTGATCCCGGTCACGCTCGACCTTGCCCGGGTCGCGCTGGCGCGCGGCGAGGATTTCGCGGCCATCGCCGCCCGCATGACGATGCTGTGCGCCGAGCTGGGCACCGCGTTCGAACGCCGGAGCGGACGACTCGTTTGCGAGATCCCGCCATGACGGAAATTGCTCCGGGCGAACTGGTGAAAAACCGCGGCGGCCGCTATGCCCGTGCGCTCGGCATCGATCTCGCCGCGCCCGACGCGGGCGAGCGCTTCAAGTGGCTCCTCGCCGCCATGCTCTACGGCGCGCGCATTTCGGAATCGATCGCCACCCGCACCTGGCACGAGTTCGCCGCCCACGGCCTGCTCACGCCGGCGCGGATCCTGGCAACCGGCTGGGACGGCCTGGTCCGGCGTCTCGATGCCGGCGGCTATGTGCGCTACGACTACAAGACCGCCACCAAACTGATCGAGGTCTGCACCGCCCTGATGCGCGACTATGGCGGCAGCCTCGATGCCCTGCACGATGCCGCCACCGGTCCGCAGGATCTCGAGAGGCGGATCAAGGCGCTGGGCAGGGGCATCGGCGACACGACCGCCGGCATTTTCCTGCGCGAGCTGCGCGGCCTCTGGGCCAGGGCCGAGCCGCCGCTGTCGCCGCTGGCGCTGGCCGCGGCGACCACGCTGGGCTACCTGCGTCCGGCCGTCGACGATGCAGGCCGTGCGCTTGCGCTGCTGCAATGGGCGTGGGCAGCCGATGGGCAAGTTGCGTCCGCCTTTGCCGAGTTCGAGGCGGCGCTGGTGCGCGAGGGCTTGCGCCTCCGGCACCTGGCCGCACGCCGCCGCACAGGCTGATCTACTCCGGCAGGTGATGCTGGCCGACGCTCACGCGCTTGGCCTGCAAGCTCTCGGCGATGGAACGGTCCTCGATGAATTTCACGGCGTCGCCCTCGTTGAGCTGGGTGAGCGTGGCGTTCACCAGATTGTCGGCATTGAAATAGAGTTCGTCGCCGTCGCTGCGCCGGATGAAACCATAGCCCTCGTCCGGGTAGAGCCGCACCACCTCGCCGATGTATTCCGGTTCGTGGGTCTTGGTTTCCCGGCGCAGGCGCCGGGAATAATCATCGAGCTGGCGCCTGGCCGCATCGAAGGCATCGCGCAGGGCGACGTACACGTCTTCGTGCCGGTCGCGGTTCACCACGATCTCGCTGCCGGGTACGCCGATGTCGATGCGCACGTTGAAAGATTTTCCCTGATGCTTGTGCTGATGCGGCATTTCAACCACCACGCGGCAGGACATGATGGGTTCGAAAAAAGTCTCCAGTTTTTCGGCCTTTTCGCGGATATGTGTCTCGATCGCGTCGGAATGCTCAATATCGCGGAACGTGATTTGCAGCGGTGTATTCATCGTGTCGTCCTTCCGTTCAGGTTGCGAATGAACCAGTCACTGCCGATCCTGTTTTGTGGTTTGGCAACGCAATGTGCGGTCCGGCCTATCCGGACTCCGAGAAATGCCCTTTGGCCTTGCCGGACAGGGCCCGCAGCCGCTCATAGAGTTCGTGCTCCTCGCGGCTCAGCTTTTCCGGAACCCGTATCCCGATTTGCAGATACATGTCCCCCCTTCCCTTTTCACCGAAGCGGGGAAGGCCCTTGTTCCGCAGGCGCAGCACCGTGGCGGGCTGGATTCCGGCAGGAATATCCACCTCTGCGCTCCTCCCTTCCAGGGTCGGTACTTCCAGTCTAGTTCCCAACACGGCGTCCGTCAGGGGAAGCGTCTCGTACCGCCAGAGATCTGCGCCGTCGCGCTGGAAACGCGGGTCCGGCCGGGCATGCACCACCACGTAGAGGTCGCCGGGCACCCCGCCGGGCTCGGGGCTGCCCATGCCGCGCCCCGCCACCCGCAGCGCCATGCCGTCCTCGACCCCGACCGGGATGGTGACAGCCAGGCTTTCGGTCTTTTCCACCTCGCCGCGGCCGCCGCACGCCGGGCAGGGCTGGCCGATCTGCTTGCCACTGCCATGACAGACCGGGCAGGGGCTGATCTGCCGCATCGACACATTGCCCTTCTGCCGGACCGTCACCTGCTGGCCGCTGCCCTTGCAGGCGGGGCAGGCCTTGGGCGGCTTGCCGTCAGCGGTGCCCTGGCCGTGACACCGTTCGCAGGGTACGTAGCGCCCGTAGCGCACCGTCTCCTCGCCACCGCTCGCCACTTTTTCCAGCGGAATGGCGATGTCGACCTCGATGTTGTCGCCCTGGGGCGGCCCGTGCCGGCGCCGGGAGAACATGTCGAACGGGCCGCCGCCGAAGTCGAAACCGAAGCCGCGGAACAGGTCCTGGAAGTCGATGCCGCCGAACAGGTCCTCGGCGCTGTAGCCCGCCACCCCGGCCATGCCGCCGGCATCGTATTCCGCACGCTTCTTGGGGTCGGACAGCACCGCGTAGGCGGCGGCGATCTCCTTGAAGCGCTCCTCGGCGCCCGGCTCCTTGTTGCGGTCGGGGTGATACTTCAGGGCGAGATTGCGGAAGGCATCCTTGATCGCACGGGCGTCGGCGTCGCGCGGGACGCCCAGGACTTCGTAGTAGTCGCGTTGCGCAACGGAATTGATGATGTCACCCCGTCAGATCTTCGGTCTCGCTTTCACTTTTCTTCCTTGAATTCGGCATCCACCACCTTGCCGCGCGGGCCTGAACCGGACGGCCTGGCCTCGCCCGAGGACTCGTAGGGGGGCGGCGTGCCGCCGGGATACCTGGTCTCGGCATAGGGCCCGGCACTCGGGGTCTGGGAATAGATCACCGCGCCGGCCTCCTTGAGCAGTTTCCGCAGGACCTCGGCCTTCTCCGATGCGGCGGCCGCGTCCTTGCGACTGTAAGCCTCTTTGGTTTCCCGCATCGCGGACTGTATCCGGTCCTTCAATTCGCCGGTGAGCTTGTCGGCGAAATCGGCCAGCATCTTCTCCGCCTGGTAGCAGGCGGCGTCGGCCTCGTTGAGCCTGTCCACGTCCTCGCGCCGCTTCTTGTCGGCCTCGGCGTACTGCTCGGCCTCCTTGATCATGCGTTCCTTGTCCGCCTCGTTGAGCCGCGTGGAGCCGGTGATGCGGATGCTCTGCGATTTTCCGGTGGCGATATCCCTGGCGGTGACGTTGAGGATGCCGGAAGAATCGATGTCGAAGGTGACCTCGATCTTCGGCACGCCGCGCGGCGCCGGCGGCAGGCCCTCGAGGTTGAATTCGCCGAGGCTCGTGTTGTCCGCCGACATCGGCCGTTCGCCCTGGAACACGTGGATGGTCACTGCGGTCTGCATGTCCGCGGCGGTGGTGAATATCTCGCTCTTCTTCACCGGCACCGGGGTGTTGCGGGCGATCAGCGGGGTGGCCACGCCGCCCAGGGTCTCGACGCCAAGCGTCAACGGGGTGACGTCCACCAGCACGATCTCGCCCAGCCCCGCCTCGCCGGCCAGCACGCCGGCCTGGATCGCCGCGCCGCTGGCCACGCACTCCATCGGGTCGACGCCCATCTCGGCCTTGCGGCCCATCATCTCCTCGAAGTAGGCGCGCACGGCCGGCATGCGCGTCGGGCCGCCCACGAAGACGATGCGGTCGATGTCCCTCGGCTGCATGCCGGCGTCGCGCAGCGCCTGCTCGACCGGCCCGCGGCAGCGCTCGATCACCGGGCGCACGATGCGCTCGAGGTCGGTACGGGACAGGTCCATTTCCAGATGCTTGGGCTCGCCCCCTTCCGCGGCGATGTAGGGCAGGCTGATGTGGGTGCTGGTGCCGGCGGACAACTCGATCTTGGCCACCTCCGCCGCTTCCTTGAGCCGGGCCATGGCCCTGGCGTCGCGGCGCAGATCCAATCCGGTGGCGAGCTGGAAGCGCTCGGCCAGGGCTTCGATGAGGCGACCATCCATGTCGGTGCCGCCGAGCCGGGTGTCGCCGGAGGTGGCCTTCACCTCGAACACGCCCTTGCCGAACTCCATGACGGTGACGTCCAGCGTGCCGCCGCCGAAGTCGATCACCGCGATCCGCAGTTCCTGGCCCAGCCGGTCGAGCCCGTAGGCAAGCGCCGCCGCGGTGGGCTCGTTGACCAGCCGCACCACCTCCAGCCCCGCGATTTTGCAGGCGTCCTTGGTGGCGCTGCGCTGGTTGTCGTCGAAGTAGGCAGGCACGGTGACCACCGCCTGCGTGACCGCCTCGCCAAGAAAGGCCTCGGCGTCGCGCTTGATCTTCTGCAGCAGGAAGGCCGACAGCTGCTCGGGGGTGAAGGACTTGTCGCGCAGCCGGATCGTCTCGCGCTGCCCCATCCGGCGCTTGAAGGCGGTCGCCGTGCCTTCCGGGTTGGCTGCCGCCTGCCGGCGTGCGGGCTCGCCGATCAGCATCTGACCGTCGGCGGTTACCGCCACGTAGCTGGGGAAGGCCTTGCCGCCCAGGCTCACGCCCTCGGCACTGGGGATGATGACGGGACGGCCGCCGCGCAGCACGGCGGCGGCGGAGTTGGACGTGCCCAGATCAATACCGATGATGGCCATCGCGGCCTCCTTTTGCTTATTGGTTTCAATCTAGACCATCGTCACGACGGCCGGCTTCGTATCCCGTGTCATCGGGTCAGCACGATCGGGCACTCGATCTCGTCCAGCGCGCGGTCGAAACCCGGCTGGTTGAGAAAGCGCTGCTTGCCGGCCAGCACCAGGCAGCCGGCCGCCTCGCGATGCGCCGCCTCGACCAGGCTCGCCCCGTCCAGCGCGGCCAGCCGCACACATCGCCCGACGGATCCGCGCTCTTTCAGCGCGGCCTGGGCGGCCGCGCAGGCCGTCCGGTATGCCGCTTCGTCTTCAGCATGCACCAGCAGGATCAATTCGGCGCCATTCCGGCGTGCCAGGCGGGCGCCCAGTTCGAGGCTGCCGGCATCGGTCGAGCGATCGTCGAACAGCACCAGCACCGGTCCCGCTGCTGGCGAACGGATGTCCGTTAGGCGCCTGGGCCGGGCGACCGCCATGACGCCGATGCTCGTCCGCTTGCCCAGCACGACGAGGTCGAGCGCGCGCGCCAGCGTGCTCACCTCGGCAGGCATCCGGCCGCGCGCAACGCGGAAGGACCAGCGCAAGCGTTGCCGCCCGGCCGCCTCGGCCAGCAGGCGCTGCAGGCTCTCCGCCTCGCGCCGCCAGGTACGCTCCATTTCCCCCTGCGACAGCGGACGCCCGGCGCCCGACAGCAGACTGAATTCGCGCGCGAAGGGCAGACCGGCCAGGTGCTGCAGATCGATGTCCTCGACGAACAGCCCGGCCAGTTCCGCATCGAGCTCGGCCGCCAGGCTTGCGGCGGCCGTCAGCGCGGCGGTACTGCGCGGCGATTCGTCGAGCGCCACCCAGATCCGGATGCTTTCGGGCGTTTCATTCATCTTTCTGCTCGTGGCCGCCGGCGGGGCCGGGTTCGGCTTTCTTTCCATACTTGTGCCGCAGTTCGGCCAGACGCTTGAGGCGCTGCGCCACACGCTGGTTGAGGCTGCCTTCGATGTCGGGCGTGCCGACGGCGATGCCGGTCAGCAATTCGAGCGCGTCGTCCACCGTTTCCACCGCGTAGACGTGGAATCGCCCCGCTGCTGCCGCATCCACCACGTCCTGGCGCAGCATCAGGTGCGCCACGTTGGCGGCGGGGATCAGCACGCCCTGGCTGCCGGTCAGGCCACGCCGGTTGCAGATGTCGAAATAGCCCTCGATTTTCTCGTTCACTGCGCCGATCGCCTGCACCCGCCCGAACTGGTCCACCGAGCCGGTCACCGCCAGCGACTGCCGGATCGGCGCATTCGCCAGCGAAGACAGCAGCGCGCACAGCTCCGCCACCGAGGCGCTGTCGCCTTCGACCTGGCCGTAGGTCTGCTCGAACGTGAGGCTCGCCGCCAGCGAGAGCGGCTGTTAGGCGGCATAGAGGCCGGC
>JAJZRT010000794.1 GCA_021802595.1 Pseudomonadota bacterium | reverse complement strand
GGTGGTCGGCAAAACCGAAAATGGTCGGATGTGAGTACAGGAGAACACCAATGATGGGCGGTTATGGCATGACAGGCGGCTTCGGCGGCGGTTTCGGATTCGGCGGGATTTTCATGATGCTGTGGTGGGTCCTCATCATCGTCGGCATTGTCGTGCTGGTGAAATGGCTGGCCACATCCTTCGGGACGGGTGGCCGGAGCGGTGGTGAGAGCAAGGCGCTGGATATCCTCAAGGAACGCTATGCGCGTGGAGAGATCGACGAACAGGAGTTTCAGAAGAGAAAGCGTGACTTGACCCCGTAGCGAGGAAGCCCGGGGGCATGAATGCTACGGCTGTGAAACGTGTTTGGAGAAAGTAAGGAATGAATCGTAAAAATGGATTCTGGATCGCCTTGTGGGTGATTCTCGTCGTCGTTACCGGATTCTTCGCATTTGGCTATAGCCCCGGCGGCATGGGCTACGGGCCGTGGCATGGCTGGGGCCGGATGGGCGGATGGGGCGATGGTTATCGGGCAGACGGCGCGCAGGGTTGGTATGGCATGGGACCCGGAATGATGAGTGGGGCTGGGTATGGAATGCAGCCAGGGGCAGGTGGCGGATACGGGCCATGGATGATGGGCCGGTATGGCGGTGGCATGCCATGGATGGGCGCGGGTATGGGACCTGGCATGGCTGGAAGTTATACCATGATGCCTTGGGCTCCTCCTGACCTGACGTCTGAACAAGTGCAGAAGATCGGCCAACTGCAGGCCGAGTCGGAGGCACGCAATCGCGGCCTCATGCAGCAGGGTTGGGAGGCGCAGGCCCGTCTCAATGAACTCTATACAGCGGACAAGCGGGACTGGAACGCGATCCGCACCGCTTCGCGGGCCTTGTTTGACCTGCAGCGCCAGCAAATGGACGCGGTGATCGACATGCAGCAGAAAATCGATGACCTGCTGACCGATAGCCAGCGCCAGCAAATGGCGCGTGTCTGGCGCGGCTACGGACCGATGGGGGCGAATTAACGTGACTCTTTGGATAACCGGAACGCCGGCGCTTCCTCTATCTACCGGGACATCCTTGATTGGGGACATGTCAGTAGGCATGTCGAGAGCACAACATGAGTGAGACTCGGAAAAAGGGAAAGGCGGACAAGGGGCCATTCGATGTCGTCCGTAACATCCCCCTCGCGCCAGTTGCCGCGGAGAAACTGCAGGATGCTGTCCGTCAGCTTGCCGCTCTCGATCCGATTCTTGATGCACATATCGACCGGCACGGCCATCTGCGGGTTTCCTACGCGGTCTCGCATATCGACATTCGTGATATCGAGACATTGCTCGACAAGGCCGGCGTCGCGCGTGCATCCGGTTCATGGTGGCGACTGAAGTCGGCGTGGTATCGCTTTCTGGATGGAAACGCCCGCGCCAACGCCCATTCCCAAGGAGGTGCATGCTGCAACCGCCCCCCTGCGGCATCCGACAGCAGTCGCGACGCAGGCAAGATAGGGTGAACAGAATGCCTAAGCAGAGGCCTATCCCGTTGGGTAGATGAGAAGGAGCCTTCATGGAAGGACAAACCGATCATCGTCACACACCTGGCATGGCGCATGCGCAGCCTGCGCATGGCGAACATGCCGCCGGCATGCACGGCAATCCGGCAGCGCACGGCGCGCATCATGACCACCATGCCCACATGGTGGCCGATTTCAGAAAGCGCTTCTGGATTTCCCTGCTCCTCACGTTGCCGATCCTGGCCCTGTCTCCAGGTCTGTGGGGCATGCTCGGTTTGGCGGCGCCGCTTGCTTTTCGCGGCGACGCCTATGTGCTGTTCGGTTTCTCCAGCATCGTGTTTTTCTATGGGGGCTGGCCGTTCCTGAAGGGGTTCGGAGAAGAACTCCGGAAGCGCCAGCCCGGCATGATGACGCTGATCGCGGTGGCGATTAGCGCAGCCTATTTCTACTCCAGCGCAGTCACCTTCGGCCTGCCCGGCATGGGCTTCTACTGGGAACTGGCGACCCTGATCGACATCATGCTGCTCGGCCACTGGATCGAGATGAAATCGGTGCTGGGTGCCTCCGGTGCGCTCGAGGCTTTAGTGCGGCTGCTGCCGTCCGAAGCGCACCGTCTGCAAGCGGATGGCAACACAGAGGATGTTTCAGTCGACGACATTACGCTCGGCGACAGGCTCCTGGTGAAGCCGGGTGAACGGGTGCCGACCGACGGCATCATCATTTCTGGCCAGACCAGCCTGGACGAATCCATGCTCACCGGGGAATCGAAACCGGTGGAAAAAGGCGAGGGAGCCGAGGCCATCGGCGGTTCGGTCAACGGCGAAGGTGCGATTACCCTGGAAGTCAAGAAAACCGGCGGGCAGACTTATCTGGCACAGGTGATGGACATGGTGAGTCGCGCCCAGGAGTCACGCTCGCGCACCCAGGATCTGGCCAACCGCGCGGCAGTGTGGTTGACCGCCATCGCCCTCGGTGGCGGCTTCGCCACGCTGTTCGTGTGGCTGGCGCTGGGACGGGAATTCGCTTTTGCCATGGAACGCGCCGTCACCGTGATGGTGATCGCCTGCCCACATGCCCTCGGACTCGCCGTACCGCTCGTCGTCGCGGTGAGCACCAGCATGGCCGCATCCCACGGCTTGCTTATCCGCGACCGCGCCGCGTTCGAGCGTGCCCGCAATCTGGGCGCCGTGGTGTTCGACAAGACCGGCACCTTGACGGAAGGGCGTTTCGGGATAAGCGACATCGTGCCGCTGGGCACTCTGGACGAGGCCGCCTGCCTGCGCTTGGCGGCCGCGCTGGAGAGCCAGTCGGAGCACCCCATTGCCGCCGGCATCGTGCGCACCGCAAAAGAGCGTCAGGTGGCGTGGCCGCAGGCCAGCAACTTCACAAATCTGACAGGCCGGGGTGCGCAAGCCACGGTCGAAGGCCGAGACGTGAAAGTGGTGAGCCCCGGCTATCTGCGGGAACAAGGCATCCGGGTGGCACATCCCAGGCTGGAGGCATTGGCCGCCGAGGGCAAGACCACCATCTTCCTGCTGGTGGACGGCGCTGCCGCCGCCGTGTTTGGCCTGGCCGAC
>JAJZRT010000793.1 GCA_021802595.1 Pseudomonadota bacterium | reverse complement strand
GAACTCACCCAGCAGGCCTGCGTGCTGCTGGCTGACGCCATCAACAAGGTGGGCGACCCGTTTGCCATCCACGGCTTCTGCTCGGACGGCCGCCACGACGTCGAGTACTACCGCTTCAAGGACTTCGACCAGCACTGGGACGAGGTGCCGAAGGCCAAGCTCGCCGGCATGACCGGCCAGCTGTCGACCCGCATGGGCGCGGCGATCCGCCACGCCGGCCATCATCTGAAATTACAGCGCTCGGCGAAGAAGTTGCTGATCGTCATCACCGACGGCGAGCCGGCCGACATCGACGTGCGCGACCCGCAATACCTGCGCCATGACACCAAGAAGGCGGTCGAGGAAGTCGCTCGCGACGGCGTCACCACCTACTGCATGAGCCTCGATCCGCGTGCCGACAACTACGTCAGCCGCATCTTCGGGCAGAAGAATTACATGGTGGTCGATCACGTAGAACGGCTGCCGGAGAAGCTGCCGCTGCTGTATGCGGGCTTGACCCGTTAGCGATTCGGGCGGTTGCGCGGCGCGGGCAATCGCGGCGAGGGCAATCGCGGCGAGGACGCCGCGCCTACCGCTTCGGGTGGCCGTCAGACCAGTTCCTGCTGCGCGATGACCGCCGGCAGCCGTTTGGGGGATTTGATGCGCAGTTGTTTGTTCACATTCATGCGGCCAAACACGACCTCGATGTCACTTGTTACAACGCCGAATTCGCCCGCCAGAAAGCGCACCATGTGGTCGGTCGCCTTGCCCGCGCGGGGGGCGGCAGTGACGCTGACCTTGAGCTGATGGCCGTAGGGTTTGCCGATAACATCGTTCTTCGCACTCGGCTTGCCCAGGATGTTGAGCACCAGGGTCTCGCCTTCCCAATAAAAAAACGACTTCGCCGCCGTTGTGGCCTGATCGCCGGGCTTTTTCCTGGACCTTTTCATCAAACCAGAACGTGCCGCGTCGCCTTGAAGTATTGGTAAATCTGCTGCTCGATGTGCGGCTCGATCAGGGTCCCTGGGCGTTTGCCGTTGGGGCAGGCGAGGCGAGGCGTGGTGCCGAACAGGCGGCAAATCAACGGGCGTTCCTCGTAGACCTGGCAGCCGGTATCGCCCAGGTGCGGGCAGCTTAATTCGTCAAGCGCGGCCGCATGTTCGGCGTCGCTTTTGAGCGGGAGCCGGGCCATCTCTTCGCCCGAAGCGGTCACCGGGCCGCAGCAGTCGTGGCATCCGGGTACGCACTCGAATGCCGGGATGCGGCGGCGCAGAAAACGGATGATCTGGCTATTGGGGGTCAAAGGGTTTTTGGTTGTGGCAGGTTGCCGCTGAGCGGACTCGTTCCGGCGTGCGCTTGGGCGTGCGCCTTTACTGCGGCTTGTGTTCGGCGTTGACGGCGGGTGCCGACAGCCATTCGGGCAGTTCGCGCGATCCCGCGTGTTCGATGATGTACTGGTGAATCAGCCTGCGCACCACTTGTGACGAGGTGAGGTCTTGCTGGGCGCAGATTTCCTCGAAGATCTGCTTCTTTTTCGGGTCGATCAGCAGCGTCAATCTGGCGGTACGGTTTTCCATGGAATGCCCTGGATGTGCATGTGATGTGAGCTGAATGATAACTGGATTAACATCCGAATACCATGTAGTATCCGTGCTTGTTGGATCGATCAAGCTCCGCCTAAATCCCTTGCCGCGCGTTACTCATTTGCGCTGCCCTTGCGGGGGCCGCTTGTTACGGATGGACAGGCCTGGCCTGGGTTATCGAGAGAAGCGATGAGCAATAAAGCGATGTCCCCGAACACCCCGCTGCTGGAGCTGCCCGGCAAGGCCTTGAACGACTTGGGCGAACGCGGCAGCCTGCGTCTGCTCGAATCGGCGGCGTGCGACCCGGATGTGCTGTGTGCGCAAATCATGACCGGCTGCTACGGCAAGCCTTTCATCATCGAGGACCGCGAGACGCGGCGACTGCATTTGAGCCTGGAACTCGTCCAGAGCTCGATGCGCATCGACGACCCGTTCGCCCTCGAGTTTGCCTACACCCGCAAGATGATGGCGTTTCTGCTGTTCGTGCCGGACCCGGGCCATGTGCTGATGGTCGGCCTGGGGGGCGGGTCGCTGGCCAAGTTCTGTTACCGCCACCTGCCGGATGCGCGCCTGAGCGTGGTCGAGGTGTGTCCGGATGTGATCGCCCTGCGCGAGGCGTTCGGCGTTCCCGACGCCCCCCGGCTGGCGATCATCGAGGCCGATGCGGCCGAGTATCTGCCCGCCGCGGAAGGCGATACCGACGTTCTGTTGCTGGACGGTTTCGACGCCAAAGGCATCGCCCCGGCTTTTCTCAGCCGCGGCTTTTACCGGGCTGCGCGGCGCCGGCTCAGGCCGGGCGGGCTGGTCGTCGCCAACTTCGCCGGGCCCAGGAAATACTGGTTCAGGCACCTGGCCCTGCTGCACGAAGCCTTCGAGGGGCGCGTGCAGGTGGGAACGGTTCCCGGTGGCGACAACCATATTGTTTTCGCTTTCGACGAAGCCGACGGTATTCTCGGCTGGGAACAACTGGAACAACGGGCGGAGGCGCTCGCCGAGCAGTTTCCGCTCGACTTTTCGGCCATCGTGCACAGCCTACGCGAGGGGGCTGAATTGCGCTGGGTGAAGGCTTTTCGCCGCTAAAAGTTATATTATTCTCAAATGCCAGGTGAAAAACACATGCAGAAGATCCATCAATTCCTGAAAGATCGGGGAGAGCAGCTCGACTCCGATATCGCAACCGCGACCCGAATTCCGCTGGAAGACGTGCGCCTCTATCTGGCCGAACTGTCGAAGCGGGGAGACATCATCGCGTGTCACACCACGCGATTCATCAATGGCAAAAAGATCGAGGGGATGTTGTGCCGGGTGGCGGGCTATACGCCCTCCGCCAGCCCCGGCAGGAAACCCAAAGCCAGGACCTAACCAGGTCTCGGCGTTCGCGCGAACGGCGTCCTAAGGACGCCGTTTTTTTGTCCTGCTGACGGCACGGGATGCCCTGCAACAGGGCGATGGGGGCGGGCGAGGAGCCCGATTAGTCCGGGGTGCGCGCTGCCGTGGCCGGCGTGTCGCT
>JAJZRT010000792.1 GCA_021802595.1 Pseudomonadota bacterium | reverse complement strand
ACGACCTGGTCGTGGCGTCGGTGCTGTCCGGCAACCGCAACTTCGAGGCGCGCGTGCACCAGGCGGTCAAGGCCAACTTCCTGATGTCGCCGCCGCTGGTGGTCGCCTTCGCGCTCGCCGGCCGGGTCGACATCGACTTCGAGAAAGAGGCGCTTGGCACCGGCAAGGATGGCAAGCCCGTGTTCCTCAAGGATCTGTGGCCGAGCAACGCGGACATCGCCGCCGTGATGGGCACCGCGACCGACGCCGCCGCCTATCGCAAGATCTACGCCGACGTCGGCGCCGACAACCCGCTGTGGGATGCCGTGTCCGCGCCCACGGGTACGGTCTACCAGTGGGACGCGAAATCGACCTACATCCAGCAGCCGCCGTTCTTCGTGAACGGTAAGGCCGCCAGCGCCGCCATCAAGGGCGCGCATGCGCTGGCGATCTTCGGCGACTCGGTCACCACCGACCACATCAGCCCCGCCGGCGGCATCAAGCCGACCGCGCCGGCCGGCCTCTACCTGACAGAACATGGCGTGCAGAAGGCCGACTTCAACAGCTACGGCGCGCGCCGCGGCAACCACGAAGTGATGATGCGCGGCACCTTCGCCAACGTGCGCATCAAGAACCTGATGATCCCCGGCAGCGAGGGCGGCATCACGCTGAAGGGCGGCGAGCAGAAGCCGATCTACGACGCCGCCATGGCCTACCAGGCCGAGGGCACCCCGCTGATGATCTTCGCCGGCGAGGAATACGGCACCGGTTCGTCGCGCGACTGGGCCGCCAAGGGCACCACCCTGCTCGGCGTGAAGGCGGTCGTGGCGAAGAGCTTCGAGCGCATCCACCGCGCCAACCTCGCCGGCATGGGCGTGCTGCCCTGCCAGTTCAAGGACGGCGTCGATGCCGCCTCGCTGAAGCTCGATGGCTCCGAAACCTTCGATCTCGAAGGCCTGGAAGCGGGCATCACGCCGCAGCAAGACGTCACGCTGGTGATCCACCGCGCCGATGGCAAGACGGAACGCGTCGCGCTCAAGCTGCGCATCGACACGCCGATCGAGGTCGAGTACTACAACAAGGGCGGCATCCTGCCCTTCGTGCTCGAGCAGCTGGTGGGCTGAGGCTCGCGCCCGCAAGCCGGCAGCTGGCGCGTCACCCGGCCAGCTTGCGATAGAGCGTGCGTTCGCTGATCCCCAGCTGGGCGGCCAGCGACTTGCGGTCGCCGCCGTGGCGTGCCAGCGCCCATTGCAGATAGCGCAGTTCTGCCGTCTCCAGCGGTACGATGGTGTCTTCTTCCGGCATGCCGGCTCCCCCCTCGCCGGCCAGTTCGGGCGGCAGATGTTCCGGCAGCAGGGTATCGCCATCGGCCATCAGCATGGCGCGCTCGAGGATGTTGCGCAGCTCACGGATATTGCCCGGGTAATCATAGGCCTGCAGGCGCGTGCGTGCGGCTTCGCTCAGCGCGTAGGCCCGCCCCGGCGCCAGCCGGGCCAGCAGGGTCTCGGCCAGCAGGAGGATGTCCCCGCGCCGTTCGCGCAGCGCAGGCAGATGGATCGGGAATACGCTCAGCCGGTAATACAGATCGCTGCGGAAACTGCCGCGCTCGACCATGAGCTTGAGGTCGCGGTGGGTGGCGGCGATCAGGCGGAAATCGGCGCGTAGCGTCTCCACCCCACCGACCCGGCGATACGTCCCGGTTTCCAGCAGACGCAGCAGCTTGACCTGCAGGCCGAGCGGAATGTCGCCGACTTCGTCCAGAAACAGCGTCCCGCCCGACGCCGATTCAACCAGGCCGATCTTGCGCTGGCTGGCGCCGGTGAACGCCCCCTTTTCGTAGCCGAACAGTTCGCTCTCGAACAGGGTTTCGGTCAGCCCCGAGCACTCCACCACCACGAACGGCCCGCGTTCGCGCGGGCTCTGCTGGTGGATGGCCTGGGCAACCATCTCCTTGCCGGTGCCCGATTCGCCCAGCAGCAGGGCGGCGGTGTCCGACGGTGCCACGCGCCGCACCAGTTCCAGCATGCGGTTGAAGGCCGGCGACTTGCCGACCATGCCGCTCCCGGCAGGCAGGCTGCTGGCCTCGCGCACCGTCAGCATGCGCTCGACGAAATATTCGATCGCGCCCGATGCGCCGACGATCGGCGTCAGTTCCACGTCGACATGCTCTTCCCCGCGCGGCGTATGGTGCAGGTGCAGCACCCGGTGCGGCTCGCCGCTCGCCCGGCTGGTCGCCAGCGGGCAGGATTCGCCGCATTCGTCACAGGGCCGGTTGTAGCCGTGCGACACCGCATAGCAGAACTGGCCGACCACGTTCCGTCCGCCGCTGTACATCCTGCGATAGGCCGCGTTGGCCGCCAGGATCCTGTAATCGGCGCCCATGACGATCTGCGGGTCGGGATGGGTTTCGAGAAAACTGATGAGTTCGTTGGTAGGTGACATCACCCTGCGTCATTTATGTCACAAACGGCATACTACTTTACCGCAAGTTGCCATATTTGGCAGTCCGTGTTTTCAGACCTGGCCACAAAAATGATCTATTGTTTTGATATCAAAGAAAAATAAAAACACTGGCACACCACAGGGAGTTGGCACGGCACTTGCGAATATTGGAGTACTCATGAAGCCACCCATGCCCACCTTTCTGCAACATCCCCTGGCCAGGGAGATCTCGCTGGCGATCGCCATCAAGCTGCTGGTGATCGCGGCGATTTTTTATGCGTTTTTTGACGGCCATGCCCTGCATCCCGATGCAGACGCTGTGGCGCAACGCCTGGCCAATCCGAATCCCCAATCCCAACCTCAACCCGCATCCGGGAGCTCCCATGCTGACTGAAGAACTCGTCGACCTGTCGCGGCTGCAATTCGCAGCCACCGCGCTATACCACTTCCTGTTCGTGCCGCTGACGCTGGGCCTGGCGTTCATCCTGGTGATCATGGAGCTGACCTACGTCATCACCGACCGCCCGATCTACAAGGACATGGTGCGCTTCTGGGGCAAGCTGTTCGGCATCAACTTCGCGCTCGGGGTGACCACCGGCATCACCATGGAATTCCAGTTCGGCACCAACTGGGCGTATTACTCGCACTACGT
>JAJZRT010000791.1 GCA_021802595.1 Pseudomonadota bacterium | reverse complement strand
GGGTGGCCGGCCAGTTCCAGCGGCAGCAGGATGTTTTCCAGCGCGTCGAGCGCAGGCAGCAGCTGGAACGACTGGAACACGAAGCCGACGCGGCCCGCGCGCAGGCGGGCACGGGCGTCCTCATCGAGATCGTTGAGGCGCTGGCCGAGCAGAAAGATTTCGCCTGCGGTTGGATGGTCGAGCCCGGCCAGCAGGCCCAGCAGGGTCGATTTGCCGGAACCGGACGCCCCGGTGATGGCGAGCGTCTCGCCCGCTTTGACGGCGAGCTCGACTTCGCTGAGGATGTCGAGCTTGCCGTCGGCGGTGGGCACGCACTGCGACAGCGAGCGTGCCAGGACGGCGGGATCGGGGAACCGGGCGCTGTCGGGTGGCGTCATTGGAATGGGTCAGGTCGAGGTGGGTGAATGAATTATCGCGTGTTGTCGCTCTGGCTGCTGCTGTGGATTCCGGGCTGGGCGGCGGCATCCCCCTGTTCCCTGTTGATTGTCGGCGACAGCCTGAGTTCCGGCTATGGCCTGGCGCCGGGGCAAAGCTGGGTGGACCGGCTCGGCGAGCGCCTGAAACGGCGCGCCCCGGACTGGCACGTGGTCAACGCCAGCATCAGCGGCGACACCACGCAGAACGGCCTGTTGCGCCTGCAACCTGCACTGGACCGGCATCATCCGCAAGGGGTGCTGATCGAACTCGGCGGCAACGATGCCTTGCGCGGCACGCCGCCCGGGACGATCCGGCAGAATCTGGTCACGCTGATCCGTCAGGCCAGGGCTGCGGGTGCCTGGGCGGCCTTGCTGGAGGCGCCGGTGCTGCCGAACTACGGCAAGCCGTATGCCGAGGCGGTGGCAAAGCTGTATGTCGACGTGGCGCGCGAGGAGAAGATCGTTCGCGTGCCGTGTTTTGTCTGCGGAGTCGCCATCGAGCCCGGCATGATGCAGGCCGACGGCATCCATCCGAACGAGAAGGCGCAGGGAAAAATGCTCGACGCCGTGTGGCCGTACATCAAGCCGAAGCTGCGTTGCCCGGTGAGCAAACCGTGAGTGCCATGGCCTGCCCGTGCGGATCGGGGCGCACGCTCGCTGCCTGCTGCGGGCGGTTTCATGCCGGCGAGCCGGTGCCGGATGCCGAAAGCCTGATGCGTTCGCGCTACAGCGCCTACGTGCTGGGGCTGGAAGCGTATCTGCTGGCGACCTGGTGCCCCTCGACCCGTCCCGCTGCGCTGGAACTCGATGCCGTGCCGCGCCCGCAATGGCTGGGGCTGGCAGTGAAATCGCACACGCCGCTGGACGAAACCCGTGCGACGGTCGAATTCGTCGCCCGCTACAAGCTCAATGGCCGCGCGTTCAGGCTGCACGAGACCAGCCGCTTCGAGCGGGTGGAAGGCCGCTGGCTCTACGTCGACGGCGAGATCCGGGAATGAAACCTGAAATCATGTAGGCGGATGCGCATGAACGGAGCGCCTGCGCGTGGACCCCGGGGCCGGCAATCGACGGTACGACCAGTCAAAAGCGCGTACCGACCGATAGCCGTAATGAATCAACCGGCGTGAAATTGGTTCTCGGATCCCATGCCACGTGCGCAAAGAATCGTGGCCAGTCGTAGGCCAGGGAAAGCCCCCAGCGACGAATCCGCTCATCGCCGACCAGCCCTGTCTTGTACAGGGCATCCACGGTCATCCGTTCACCATCCGCCAGGGGTTGACGGTAGACGAAGTGCACATGCTGCTGGTCCGGGTTCTGCCTGTTATCCCGCACCAGTTGAAACATGAACAGCTGGTTGTCCGTGCCGCGGTGGCCTGCCGACAGCGTGTAGGCGTCGTTGGGGTCGAAGTTGAGGTTCCAGTAGGGCCTCAGATTCGTTCGCCCAAGGCCCACACCCGCAAACCACGGTGCGCCTGTTTCAACCTGCATGCTGCCGCCGACAAAACCGTGCGATGCGAACTGGATCGACGGGCTGAACCTGATTGCCGTACCGTAGCTGTTGTCCCATCCTGCGCGCCATTGGGCAATGCTCTGGTCGGCGAGGCGGAAATATCCGACCCAGGCATTCCCGATTTCGGCGCTGCGTCGCAGGTTCAGGTCCAGTCCTGTCGTGTGGTCGGAAAAATCATACCAGCCGGCCGTGAACTTATAGGCGGGCTGCATTGTGGTTGAGTCGTCTGCTTTTGGGGCATCCGGGTCCGCATGAGCCAGGCCCGCAGTTGTCAGGACACTGATTGCGCTGAACAGATAGGCAAAACAGCTGTTGGGCGTCATTTCACTCCCCACATGGCGGCGACCGCTTGACTGCGCTGCCTGCGTCCCATGAACGAAAAAAGCACCTAGGCTGTTAAGCGCTAGGTGCCTGGATTGATTGGGGTGGATGATGGGAGACCATCGACCACTCAACACCCCCCGTGTTTATGCGGGTTTCAGGCGGTTGCCACACGGCAGTGTGTCGCACTTAGTGTAACAAGTATTTGCTGTTTTGTTATGCCTATCCGTTCGGTCTTGGCGGCGATTTCGGCGCTGCTTGGAGGGAATCAGTCTTTCAGGTGGGTGAGCAATGAAACGAGCTGGTGCACGCCGGTGTATGGTTCGTTGCCGTCGTATGGAGTGGTTGCTGCTGCGCGGGTTCCGGCTCGGGCAACTGCTTGATCGAGCCGTTCCTGGGTGGCCGCCCAGTAACCAGGCTGGCCTTTGTCATATCCCGGAAGGTGGCCTTTAAGGCGAGCATAGACTTCATCGCGGTGAATGGGGGCGTGAACGTCTTCGAAGTGCAGCAATAACCACAGCTCGAAACAGGGAACAGAGGCGATGGCCTGGAAGGGGATATGCTCGCCGGAATCGTTTTTGAGCTTCCCGTTCAGAGCGTCGGCTCTTGCCAGCGCCTGGTGATAGGTGTCGTGGTCGTCGCGGTCGAAAACGGCGCAGACGTGATCGAAAGACTTTGGCAGGATGCCTTTGTCGATGTCTGAATCGCCCCCGATTTCCTAGACACTCGTAAGCCTCTCTTCGTACTGCTTCTCATAGTCTATCGGCGAAAGCCCATTGCTGTAACTGTGGCGGCGCTTCGGGTTGTAGAACATCTCGATGTAGTCG
>JAJZRT010000790.1 GCA_021802595.1 Pseudomonadota bacterium | reverse complement strand
AACATCCCCAGCACAAAGCGCTCGGCGGCATTTTTCAATTCGCGGACATTGCCCGGCCAATCGCGACTCATCAGGTCCTGCATGAACGCCCCGGGAATGCTTCGCGGCGATTGACCGGCTGCGCTCGAAGCGTCGAAAACGAATTTCTGGAACAGCAGCGGTACGTCTTCCTGCCGCGCGCGCAGCGGCGGCAGATCGACGCTGACGACGGCGAGCCGATAGTAGAGGTCTTCGCGAAAGCCCCCCTGGGACGCCAGCTTGCGCAGGTCGACCTTGGTGCCGGCGACGATCCGGCACTGCACCGGGCGCAACTGGTTGGAGCCGAGCCGCTCGAAGGTGCGCTCCTGGAGAACGCGCAGCAGCTTCGCCTGCAGAACCATCGGCATCGTTTCGATTTCGTCGAGAAACATGGTGCCGCCGGTCGCGTATTCGATCTTTCCGACGCGACGGGCGGAGGCGCCGGTGAATGAGCCCGCTTCGTGGCCGAACACCTCGCTGTCGAACAAGGTCTCCGGCATTCCCGCGCAATTGAGTGCGACGAACGGATGCTTGCCCCGCGAACCGAAGCTGTGCAGGCTGCGTGCCGCCGACTCCTTGCCGGTGCCGGTTTCGCCCGATATCAGCACATTGACGTCGCTGTCGGCCAGCGACAGGAGCTTGTGGCGGATTTCGCACATGGCTCTGGAGCGGCCGATGATCTGCGCTTCGATGCGTTCCGAATTGTCGCCGAGTTCCAGGGCGTCGAGATAAGCGCAGCGCGCCAGCAACGACTGCCGCACGATTTGCGCCAGCCGCTCCGACGAAAATGGCTTCTCGAGAAAATCTGCGGCACCGCCGCGCATCGCTTCGACGGCCGTCTGGACGTCGCCGTGGCCGGTGATGACGATGACCGGCAGGGCCGATTCGAGGCGCTTGAGTTCGTAGAGCAGGGACAGGCCATCGATACCCGGCAGACGGATGTCGGTGACGACGACACCGCGATAGCCGCGAGCGGCGATCTGCAGGGCCTGCTCCGCAGCCTCGAGCGGCAGCGCCGCGATGCCGGCGATCTGCAATGCCTGGACGATGCCCAATCTGACTTCCGGATCGTCTTCGACGATGATCGCCGTCGGTTCTTCGTTCATTCGAATCTCCCTGTTTCTTTTGCCAGGCGCAGCCGGACCGTGAATTCGGCGCCGCCGCCGGCTCGATTGCCCGCCTTGATGGACGCGCCGAAGCCGCGCAGGATGCCTTGCGCGATGGCCAATCCGAGCCCCAGCCCGCCGCCTTGCGGCTTGGTCGTGAAGAAGGGTTGGAACAGCCGCTCCAGGTCGGACGCCGACAGGCCGGTGCCGCTGTCGGCAACGGTCAGCTCGGCATAGCGGACGGACTCGCCGAGGGCCAGCGCTTCCACGACGAAGAAGATGTCGATGCGCTTGTCCGGGGCATCGCGCAGCGCATCGGCGGCGTTGCTGAGCAGGATCACCAGCACCTGCTGCAGGCGCCCTTTGTCGCCCATCACCGGCGGCTCGTCTTCGGGAAAGTGCACGGCGAGGGCGATCTTCTCCTGGTCGAGGCGCTGGCCCAAGAGACTGAGGGCATCGTTCAGCGCCTCAGAGGCGATGACCGGCTCGACCTTCGGCGGGGCCTTGCGCGCAAAAACCTTCAAGTCGCCGGTGATCTTTGCCATCCGGCGCACCAGCCGCGCGATCGCGGCCAGATTGCCGCGCGCCTCCTCCTCTCGCGACTGGTTCAGAAAGACGATGGCGTTATCGGAAAGGGTGTGCAGCGCCGCCAGCGGCTGATTCAGCTCGTGGGCCACTTCGGTCGCCATCTGGCCGAGCGCGGCCATTTTGCTGGCGTGCGCGAGCTCTTCGAAAGTGCTGGAGAGCTCGCTCTCGGCGCGCTGTCGTTCATCGATCTCACGCTGCAGGTTCGAATTCGCCTCGCGCAAGTCGCGCGTGCGCAGCACCACCTTCTGCTCGAGTTCGTTGTAGGCGGCCTCGAGCGCCTCCCGCGCCAGCAGCCGGTCCGCGACCGAGCGCCGGCGCTGAAGGAGAAACAGCGCCAGGGCTTCGCCCAGACCCATCAACGCCGCGAGCGCCAGCGCCATGCGATGCGCCGACTCGGCTACCGGGCGCAGATCGGAAAGGAGCAGAATCTGCCAGTCGGTTTTGGGCACCGGACTTCGGCTGAGCAGGAACTCGGTCGCACGCGATTTATTGCCCGGGCCGCCGTCGATCGGGGGCGCGTCGACCAATGAAGCCTCGCCCGCCTTGCCGACATGCACCAGACCGATCGGTTTCAGCGGGGCGGCGGCGTAGTACTGCCGCGTTTCGGTCAGATGCCGGATGGTGGCCGGCGGAAGAGGATCGAGCGATTCGAATCGCCACTTCGGCACGGAAGTCAGGAAGACGATGCCGTTGCCATCGGCGACCAGAATGGGGTCCCGTCCGCCCAACCAGGGAAGCACCAGCTTGCCCAAACTCACCTTGGTGGCGATGACGCCGATGATCCGCCCCCCGACGCTCAGCGGCCGGGAGAAGTACAGCCCGGGGGCGTGGCTGACGGTGCCGATGCCGTAGAAACGACCGGTTCTCCCCGCCTTCGCTTCGCGGAAGTAGGGCCTGAAGGCGAAGTCCTTCCCGACGAAGCTGATGTTCGTGCGCCAGTTGCTGGCTGCGAGCACCTTGCCTTGCAGATCCATCACATAGACCGCCGCCGCGTCGGCCTCCCGGTTCGCGGCCTCGAGAAAGCGGTTGGCCTGGAGCACGGCCCGGGGATCGTCCGGATGCAGGACGACCCGTTGCACCGTGCCGTTCAAGGCAATCACCGCCGGCAAATATCCGTAGCGATTCAATTCGCTGGTGAGCGCACCGACGTAGCTGTCGAGCTGGTGCCCGGCGTCCTCGCGCAGGCCGGCAACCGCCGTCTGCCAACCGAAATCGTAACCCAGCGTACCCACGATCACGATGCCCAGCACGAACAGCAAGACGTTCATCTTGAGTTGTTCGGGACGCTTGTCGATGAAGATGTTCTGTATGGCTGGCTCCTGCAAGGCGCCGGAAAAACGGAGCCGCCAGCGAGCATGCCGACT
>JAJZRT010000789.1 GCA_021802595.1 Pseudomonadota bacterium | reverse complement strand
CCATCTGGCACTGGGATTTTCACTGGTCGACCAGTACCGCGACGGCGCCTGCAAGACATTCGACTACAAGGGATACTGGTCCCACTCGCTGCTGATGGCCCTGAGCATGCAGGCACTGGGAGGCCGCGTGCATGTGGCGGCGGCGGACGAGCTGTTCGTCTGCGGCCTGCTGGCGCAAATCGGCAAGCTGGCGCTGGCGACTGCGTATCCCGATGAGTACAACGCGATCCTGTCGGCACAGACCACCGATCCCGCGCAGGCGCTCGCCACCCTCGAACGGACCCGCCTCGAGACCGATCACATCGAGATGGGCACCGTCATGATGTCCGACTGGGGCATTCCCAGGATCTTCACCGGGCCGCTCGCAGACTACGAAACCCCCGACCATCCGGGCTATCCCCATGATTCGCGCGCCAACAGCCTGATCCTGATGCTGCGCCTGTCGCACCGTCTGGCGGATCTCGGACTGGCCACGGCCGACGTGCGTCCCAGGCTGTTCAAGGAATGGATGGCCCTGGCCAGCGGGCTCGACATTGCGCAGGACACGGCGGGACGCTTCATCGACGAGGTCATGGACAGCTGGCGGGAATGGGGCGAGCTGCTGAAAATCCCCGCCACGTCGCTGCCGTCGTTCGCCGAGATCTGCCACGGCCACCATGCGGCCGAGGACGACGGGGAAGATGCCGACATGCCGTTGCGCATCGTGGTGGCGAATGGCAACGTCACCGCCCGACGCAAGACCATGGCGCTGCTGACCGAGAACAGCGAACACACCGTCTATCCGGCCGAGAACGGCAACAAGGCGCTGGCGCTGGCGATGGAAGTGCTGCCGCACGTCATCATCGCACACTACGACCTGCCGCTGCTCGACGGCCTCGAGTTGTGTCAGGCCCTGCGCGCAACCGACGAAGGCCGTCGCATGCACATCCTGATGACGTCCGACGAGCACGGCGAAGAGCAGCTGACCCGCGCCTACGAGGCAGGCGCCGATGGCTACCTGCCCAGTACGCTCAGCGCCAAGGCCATTCACACCCGGCTACGCGCCGCCCAGCGCCTGATCCAGTTGCAGACCGCCTGGGAAAAGGATCGCGCGCAGCTGCGCCAGATCGCGGCCGAACTGGCGGTCGCCAACCGGCGACTGGCCAACGCTGCACTGACCGACCAGCTGACCGGACTGGCCAATCGCCGCTCGGCCATGGACCAGCTCGAACAGGCCTGGAGTGCGGCTTCGCGCCTCGATATGCCGCTTTCCGTGATGGTGGTCGACATCGATCATTTCAAGCACATCAACGATACCTACGGCCACGCCGCCGGCGACATGATGCTGCGCGAGGCCGCAGCCATCCTGCGCGCGTCGGCACGCCGCGAGGACAGCGTCTGCCGCATCGGCGGCGAGGAATTCCTGGTGATCTGCCCCAACACCGACCTGCGGTCCGCCATGCAGTCGGCCGAGCGCCTGCGCGCGAACCTGAGCGCGAAACGGATTGCCATCGGGCAGGTGGAGAAAACGCTCACCGTCAGCATCGGGGTGGCAAGCCGCGAACCCGGCACCGCCGATATCGACGCCCTGGTCAGCAGCGCCGACCAGGCGCTCTATGCCGCCAAGCAGGCCGGCCGCAACCAGACCCACACCCGGCAGCAACTCCTGTTTTCCTGATCCCGGGCGCGCTACAGCGCGCGCGAGACCCGGCGCACCGACTCATCCTCGGGGTGCGTTTCGATGCGGAACCCCAGCGCCTCCACCAGCTTCAGCATGGGGCGGTTGGTTTTCAGCACCTCGCCCTCCATCACCTTCAGGCCCCGGGCACGCGCCACGTCCATCAGCACGTCCATGAGCTTGTGGCCGATGCCCTGCTTCTGCCACTGGTCGTTGACCACCAGGGCGAATTCGCAGGATTCGCCGTCGGGGTTGATGGCATAGCGCGCCACCCCCAGTTCCACTTCCCGGCCGTCGACCTCGGTCAGCGCCAGCAGCGCCATCTCGCGCGTGTAGTCGATCTGCGTCAGGCGCGCCAGCATGGCGGGAGACAGCTCGCGCACCGCATCCATGAAGCGGAAATAGCGGCTTTCCTCGGACAGGCTGCGCACGAAGCCCTGCGTCAGTTCGGCGTCTTCCGGACGGATCGGGCGGATGACGACGTTGTTGCCGCCCGGCAGCTGCCAGTGCGTCACCAGATGCGCCGGGTAGGGATGGATCGCCATGTGGCTGTAGCGGTCGGCCGTCGGCACGCGCGGCGCGATGACGATGCGCGCATCCAGGGCCAGTGCGCCGTGCTCGTCCACCAGCAGGGGATTGATGTCGATTTCCGCCAGCCAGGGCAGCTCGCAGACCATTTCCGACAGGCGCAGCAGCACGTTCTCCAGTGCATCCATGTCGACCGGCGGACGATTGCGGAACGGACCCAGCAGGGTCGCCACCCGGGTACGCCGGATCAGGTCCTGCGCCAGATAGCGGTTGAGCGGCGGCAGGGTCACCGCGCGATCCTGCAGGGCCTCGACATCGACGCCGCCGGCACCGAACACGATCACCGGCCCCAGCACCGGGTCGGAGGTCATGCCGAGCAGCACTTCGCGCGCGTGCGGGCGCGCCGCCATGGGCTCGACGACGATACCGTCGAGGGTAGCTTCCGGGCGCAGGCGCCTGATGTCAGCGAGCATCTCGCCGAAGGCGGAGCGCACTGCCTGGCCGCTGGACAGCCCCAGGCGCACGCCATTGACCTCGGACTTGTGGGTGATGTCGGGCGAGTTGATTTTCATCGCCACCGGAAAGCCCAGCTGCTGCGCCATCAGCATCGCTTCCATGGGGTCGCGCGCGATCAGGGTCTGCGCGATCGGAATGTGGAACGCCGCCAGCAGCGCCTTCGATTCCACTTCGTTCAGCAGGTGGCGGCCGTGCGCCAGCGCGCTCTCGATGACCAGACGCGCGCCCTCCACGTCCGGCTCGGCCTGCTGCGACAGCGGCCCCGGCGTCTGCATCAGGAGCCGCTGGTTCTCGTAAAAGGCCGAGAGGAAGGAGAACACCTCGACCGCCGGCTCCGGCGTGGTGAAGTACGGAATCCCGGCCTGCTTGAACAGGCC
>JAJZRT010000788.1 GCA_021802595.1 Pseudomonadota bacterium | reverse complement strand
ACGACCTTCGGGTTATGAGCCCGACGAGCTGCCAGACTGCTCCACCCCGCGCCTGTCGCAAATGAAACTGCGTCAATCGAGAAGCGGAACTATAGCAAAGCCCGCTCCACCCCGTCAACACTTACCGACCTCTTCGAACAGCCCACGCGTCCCTTCTACAATATTTCCAATGTTTTCAAACGGCTGGTGAAATCAGCCTGACACACACCTGGCGGTCAAAGCCGTTGGCGGCGGGGAGCAGGCCGGAAATCATGCACAGTTTTTGCGCAGACAGCAGTCTGTGGGCAAACTCGTTACCATTGAACATCCCCCTGACTGGAAGCCTTCTGTGCGCATTACCGATTTTTCCCTTTCGCGCTTGCCTCGCATCGAGTTCGGTGCGGGCGTGCTTGCCAGATTGCCGACCATCGCCCGCAGCTACGGCACCCATGCCTTGCTGGTGACCGGCGCGGGTTCGCTAAAAGACTCGCCGTTCTGGCCCACGGTGACGGACGGCCTGAAAAGGAAAGGCCTGTCGTGGCTGCACCTCGCCATCCCGGGAGAACCGTCGCCTCAAATGGTGGATGAAGCCGTGCGTGCTTTGCGCTCGGAAATCATTGATGTGGTGATTGGCATCGGCGGCGGCAGCGCGCTGGATGCTGCCAAGGCGATTGCCGGCCTGCTCGGGCCCGGCAACTCGGTGATGGATCACTTGGAAGGCGTGGGACCGGAACGCCCTTATGCCGGCCCGTCCACACCCTTCATTGCCGTGCCGACCACGGCGGGCACCGGTTCGGAGGCGACGAAGAATGCCGTGTTGAGCGTGCAGGGTGCGGACGGTTTCAAGAAATCCTTCCGCGACGAAAAACTGGTGGCCGAACATGCGCTGATCGATCCGGACCTGTTGGCCACCTGTCCGTCCACCGTGATTGCGGCGAACGGCATGGATGCCTTCACCCAGTTGCTGGAGTCTTATGTCTCCAGCCGCGCCGCCCCGCTGACCGACTCGCTCGCCTGGGGCGGCATGAAGGCCGCCCGCGACGGTCTGCTGGCCCTGTATGCGGATGCCGGCGACGCAGCCGCGCGTGGACGCATGGCCTACGCGGCACTGGTCTCGGGCATCACCTTGGCACAGGTCGGACTCGGCTCGGTACACGGGCTGGCCGCCCCGCTGGGCGCATTCTTCCCGATCCCGCACGGCGTCGCATGTGGCACGCTGGTGGCAACGGCCACGCGCGTCAATATCGAAACGCTGCAGGCACGTGCGGCAGGCCATCCGGCGCTGGAAAAGTATGCCCAGGTGGGACGCCTGCTGAGCCGACAGGGCCAGTTGAGCCAGGCCGAGGCACACGCTGCCCTGATCGACACGCTGGCCGCCTGGACACACGAACTCAATCTGCCGACGCTGGCGCATTACGGGGTGACGCACGCGGACATCCCGCGCATCGTGGCCAACAGCCGCGGCAGCAGCATGAAGACCAACCCGGTAGACCTCGAAGACGGCGAAATCGCAGCCATTCTCGCCGCACGAATCTGATCGGCGCGCTCAAGTTAGGTGGCTGGCGTCCGCTATTTCTGCGACTTCATTACGTGGATCGCAATCATGTCCGGCCTCCTGGTTTTTTTCATCCTGCTCGCGCTTCCGGCCGTCTACGGCGTGTTCATCTTCAACCAGCTGGTGACGCTGAAGCACAACGTCGGCAAGGCCTGGTCGAACATCGACATCCTGCTCAAGCAGCGCCACGACGAACTGCCGAAGCTGGTCGAAACCTGCAAGCAATACATGCAGTTCGAACAGGAAACGCTGGAAAAAGTGATGCAGGCACGCAGCCAGGTCGCGACCGCGCGCGCGGCACAGAACATCGACGCGCTGGGTCAGGCCGAAGGGGCGCTGCGGGTCGGGCTCGGCAATCTGTTCGCGGTGGCCGAGGCCTATCCCGAACTGAAGACCAACGAAACCTTCCAGCACCTGCAGACGCGCATCACCGGGCTGGAAAACGCGATCGCCGACCGCCGCGAGTTCTACAACGACTCGGTCAACGTCAACAACGTGCGCGTGGAGCAGTTCCCCGACACCGTCGTGGCGCGCCTGTTCGCATTCCGCCAGTTTCCGCTGCTGCGGTTTGCGACTGAAGAGAAGAAAGACGTCGACCTGAAACAGCTGTTCAGCAGCTGATGCTTCCCGCGCGCTGGACCGAGGCATGGCGGCATGACTACGCCAACCTCGCGCTGGGCGGCGGCAATCTGCTGATCCTGCTGCTCGGTCTCAAGCTGCAATCGCGCATCGGCTGGCAGATCAGCTTTGCGCTGGTCGGCCTGACCAGCTTCTGGGCGTGGTTTGCCAACCTCAAGCGCTATCGCACCGTGGCGGATACGCCGACCTCGCGCATCGCCTCGGCCCCCCAGGGCTATATCGAACTTGTCGGACGCGGACGACAGCCCCCCGGAGACGGACTGGTGAGCCCGGTCAGCGGCCTGCCCTGCCTGTGGTACCGCTACCGCATCGAACGCAGGAATGGCGACCGCTGGGAATATGTCGAATCCGGCATATCGCAGGACACCTTCGGCGTGGACGACGGCAGCGGACACGTCCTGGTCGATCCCGATGGCGCGGAAATCCTCACCTCGCACAAGCAGGTCTCAAGCACGGGAGGATATCGCAAGACCGAATGGACGCTGATCGAAGGCGAGACGATCTATGTCATCGGCGAGCATGTCACCCTGGGAGGGCCCAACGCCATGCTCGACAAGAAGACCGATCTCGCCACCCTGCTGGCCGAATGGAAAACCGACAAGGCCGCGCTGCTGGCGCGCTTCGACGCCGACCGCGACGGCGAAATCAGCCTCGACGAATGGGAGCGCGCTCGTCAGGCCGCATCCGACGAGGTCGACCGTACTCACCTCGACATCCGCACGAAAGACGGCATCCACCTCGTGCGCAAGCCCTCGCATGGTCGCCCGTTCCTGATTGCCAACCGCGAAGTCACCGCGCTGGTCCGACACTTCCGCCTGTGGAGCTGGCTGCATCTGGCGCTGACGATGGCCGCGCTGCTCGGCCTGACGCTGCTCGGGCACCTGGCCTGAGCAACGCTTGCCCTG
>JAJZRT010000787.1 GCA_021802595.1 Pseudomonadota bacterium | reverse complement strand
GTGCTGAACGGCACCGCGGGCCGACATGCCGACATCAACCTGCAACTCTTCACCGACCACCAGAAGGACGTCGAATTCCTGCTGATGGGCCTGTCCGCCCCCTACCAGGCGAGCGAACTCCGCGCCCAGGATGCACCAGGGCGCATCTTCCCCCGCTTCGTCATCGACGATCCGCGCGCAGCGATCGACCTCACCGTCTACCCTGCCGCCGAACTGCGCAACATGAAACGTCTGCAGGCCGACGGCTCGCCGCGCCGCCTGCGGCTGTCCCAGGTCAGGGCTCTGGTTTGATCATTCTCATTGCCGCCCGCTCTGGCATGGAAGATGCTGCTCGACACCCCATGATTTACGTGAGCGAACAGCCGTGATCCGATTTTTCCGGCACTACGTGCCCCTGAATTTGGTCTTGCTGGTGCTGATCGAGGCGCTGATTCTCGGCGGGGCGATCTACGCCGGCGTCAGCGCACGCTTCTTCGACGGCGGCGCCATCCCAGCCGACCTGCAGCCGCTGCTGCCCAAGGCGCTGACTTTCACCCTCGTCATGCTGGGCCTGATGACGGCAAGCGGCCTGTACGACCTGGAATGGCAGGGCGGGGTACGCGCCCTGCTGCAGCGCCTCGGCCTCAGCTTCGGGCTCGGCCTGGTGACGATGAGCCTGCTGTTCTACTTCTTCCCCCCCCTGCTGGTCGGGCGCGGCGCCTTCCTGCTGGCATTCGGACTGGCCCTGCTCGGCATCCTGGCGAGCCGTGCGCTGTTCATCCGCTGGGCACGGGTCGGCGCGCTGAAGACGCGCGCCCTGGTGATCGGCACCGGCAGCCGCGCTGCCCACGTCGAATCGCTGCTGGCCAGGCGCGGCCACGCGACCAACATCCAGGTCGTCGGCTACCTGCCGATGGGCGGCAGTCACCATTTCGTCGACCATGCCCGCATTCTCGACACCACCGAACCGCTGCCCGAGCTCGCCCAGCGCCTGCAGATCAGTGAAATCATTCTCGCCGTGCGCGATCGTCGCGGCGGCGGCATGCCGGTGCAGGACCTGCTGAAGTGCAAGCTGCACGGCATCCGCGTCCTCGAGCTGTCGAGTTTCTTCGAACGCGAGAACGGTCACCTGCAGCTGGATTCGATGAACGCCAGCTGGATGATCCTGTCCGAAGGCTTCCACCAGGGCATGCTGCGCGACACCGCCAAGCGCCTGTTCGACCTGCTGGTAAGCGCTGCCATGCTGGTGGTGTGCCTGCCGATCATGGCGCTCACCGCGTTGCTGATCAAGCTGGAAAGCCCCGGGCCCGTGCTATACCGCCAGGAACGTGTCGGCCAGGGCTGCCGCAACTTCACCATCCTCAAGTTCCGCAGCATGTGCGTCGATGCCGAGAAAGACGGCAAGCCGCGCTGGGCGCACCAGAACGACAGCCGCATCACGCTCACCGGGCGTTTCATCCGGCGCACCCGCATCGACGAGCTGCCGCAGATCTTCAACGTCTTCTTCGGCGAGATGAGCTTCGTCGGACCGCGCCCCGAGCGCCCCTATTTCGTGCAGGACCTGACCCAGAAGATCCCCTATTACGGCGTGCGTCACACCGTCAAGCCGGGCATCACCGGCTGGGCGCAGGTACGTTACCCTTATGGCGCCTCGGACGAAGATGCCATGCACAAGCTGCAGTACGACCTGTACTACGTGAAGAACCACAGCCTCTTCCTCGACCTGATGATCCTGTTCCAGACCGCACAGGTGGTGCTGTGGGGAAAGGGCGTGCGCTGACCGCGTACGCACTGCAAGCCGACCATGCCCGACACCCTGCTCCTCCTGGCCGCCGTCGGTTATGGACTGGCCGCGCTGGCCTACCTGGGCCTGTCCGGCCTGATCGTCGCCAGCTGGCGGCGCCGGCCGCAGGGACGCCTGCTGGTGCTCGCCACCGGCTTCAGCGCCGTCTGGGGCGTGGGCACGGCGCTCACCGCCTGGAGCTGGCTGCCGCCGCAACTGGGGCTCGCCGCTGAAGTCGCACGCAACGGCGCCTGGCTCGCCCTGCTGCTCTACATCCTGCATCTGCGCCTGCCACAAGGCGCCGCCCTGCCGCCCCCTTTGCAACTCGTCCGTCTGCTGAGCGCCCTGCTCGTCGGCGGCCTGCTGCTCGCCAGTGCCTATCCCTACATCGCCCCGACCCAGCCGGTGCTGGCGCGCTGGGCCGGCAACCTCGGCCTGGTGCTGCTCACCGTCATGGGACTGGTGCTGACCGAGCAGGTCTATCGCAGCACCCGCCCGGAAGACCGCTGGGCGATCAAGTTCCTCTGTCTCGGCCTCGGCGGCCTGTTCGTCTACGACTTCTATCTTTACGCCAACGCCGCCCTGTTCGGCGCACTCGACGCAAGGGTCTGGGCCGCACGCGGCTACGTGGCGGCGCTGGTGACCCCGCTGATCGCCGTCTCTGCCGCGCGCAACCCGGAATGGTCGGCGCCGGTCGGCCTGTCGCGCAGCATGGCCTTCCACACCGCCAGCCTGCTGGCGGCGGGCATCTACCTGCTGCTGATGGCGAGCGCCGGCTACTACCTGCGCCTGTTCGGCGGCGAATGGGGCGACGTGGTGCAGACCGTGTTCCTTTTCGCCGCCGCCATGGTGCTGGTGCTGCTGATGTTTTCCGGCACCCTGCGGGCGCGGCTCAGGGTCTTCCTGTCCAAGCATTTCTTCAGTTACCGCTACGACTACCGCGAGGAATGGCTCAATTTCACCCGCACCCTCACCGAGGGCCAGCCCGGCGAACAGCTGTGCGAGCGGGCGGTCGAGGCGCTGGCCAGGCTGCTGGAAAGCCCCGGCGGCGCGCTGTGGATGCGCGAAGGCGATGCCGGCTACCAGCGCGCCAGCCACTGGAACTGGGCCGACCTCCAGGGTACCGAGCCGACCGATTCGGCCTTCATCCAATGGATCGCCGGCAAGCAGTGGGTGGTCGACCTCGACGAACTGCACACCCGCCGCGACCTCTATGGCGATCTCGACGCCCCCGCGTGGATCCGCGAGGCCGGGGATGCCTGGCTGGTGGTACCGCTGATGCTGCACGACGACATGCTGGGCTTCGTCGTACTGAAG
>JAJZRT010000786.1 GCA_021802595.1 Pseudomonadota bacterium | reverse complement strand
TCGACCGGTTTGCCCCAGGCGTCGTCGACGATCACCGGCACGCCGCCGGTGCGCTTGACGTTCTCCAGCATGCGGCCGCCGAACACGCCGTTGCGGCACACGATGACCTTGTCGCCCGGCTCGACCAGGTTGACGAAGCACATCTCCATACCCGCCGAGCCTGGTGCGGAGACCGGAAAGGTCAGCGCGTTCTGCGTCTGGAACGCCATGCGCAGCATGGACTTGATCTGCTCCATCAGGTCGACGAAGGCAGGATCGAGGTGGCCGATGGTCGGCCGCGCCATCGCGTCGAGCACGCGCTGCGGGACGTCGGAGGGGCCGGGGCCCATGAGGATGCGCTTGGGGGGAATGAAGGAAGCCGTCATAACCTTGGTCTCAGTATGGAAATGTCAATCAAAACAAAGGGTTGATTCTAAGGGCAAACGATGCGCAGCGAAAATCGGTGGCCCGTCAGGCTGCGTGCCTGGGGTCGGGGCCGTACTGGTTGTCGCCCGACTGCCCTTCAAGGACCATTAACACCAGCACGACAATCGGCCCGACGAAGGGGACGAGGTTGATCAGCAGCCACCAGCCGCTCCGGCCGGTATCGTGCAGTCGCCGCACCCCGACGGCGATGCTCTGGATCACGATCGCGAGGATGAAGATCGTCCCCAGCAGGCCTATTTCGGCTTCCTTCGAATAGGTGCCCAGGATGGCGTCCAGCAGGCCGAGCCCGAACGCGATCACGATGACGAACAGGAAAAACATCCAGTATTCCTTGCGCCGGGCGCGGCCGCTGAACGAAAAGTTTTTGACGACCTTGATGAACCATTCCATTTTTATTCTCCCCCTGGTTGAAAAAACTGATTATGGCGTGGGCGGCTCCCCCATCAGCGGCCGCATCGCGGTCAGCAGGCTGCTGAAGATGCGTGGATGCAGCTTCTCCTGCTCGGCCAGCATCTGCTTCATCGCATAGCGCTGCTGCGGCTTGGCGAAGCACGCCGGGCAGTTCTCGAAGATCACCGGCAGGCCGGCGTCGTGAGCGAACGCGCGGGTCTGGCGCTCGCGCGCGTAGGCAAAGGGACGGATGATGCGCAGGTCGCCGGCGTCGTTCAGGTAGTGCGGCGACATCGTCCTCAGCTTGCCGCCGAAGAACATCGACATCATCAGCGTCTCGGCAAGGTCGTCGAGATGCTGGGCGAGCGCGATCACGTTGCAGCCCTGCTCGCGCGCGACGCGGTAGAGGATGCCGCGTCGCATCCGCGAACAATAGGCACAGTAGGAGTCGGAATCCCTGGTCAGCGTCTTCTGGGCTTCCTGGACGATCGGCTGCGACTCGAGGATGTAGGGTATGCCGAGCGCGGCCATGTAGGGCTTGAGCGGCGAAGGGTCGAACTGGTCGGACTGCGGGTCGACCGTGCACGCGAGCAGCTCGAATTTCACCGGCGCCTTCTGCTGCAGGTGATGCAGCGTGTGCAGGAGCGACAGCGAGTCCTTGCCGCCGGACAGACCGAGCAGGATGCGGTCGCCGTTGCGGATCATGCGGAAATCGCCGATCGCGCGGCCCGCCGCGGTGACGAGCGAGCGCGAAGGCTTCACCCAGGCGGGCCCGTCCGCGGCCGCGGACTCGTCGATGGCGGGATTCGGTTCGTGGCTCATGCGGAGAACTGCATCGCGTGCAGCTGCGCGTAGCGGCCCTGGCGGGCGATCAGGTCGGCGTGGGTGCCGATCTCGACGATGCGGCCGGCTTCCAGCACCACGATGCGGTCGGCGCGCTCGATGGTCGACAGCCGGTGCGCGATGACCAGGGTCGTGCGGTTCTGCATCAGCGTCTCCAGCGCGGCCTGCACGTGACGCTCGGAGACGTTGTCGAGCGCCGACGTCGCCTCGTCGAGGATCAGGATCGGCGCGTTCTTCAGGATCGCGCGGGCGATGGCGATGCGCTGGCGCTGGCCGCCTGAGAGGCGCATGCCGTTCTCGCCGATCAGTGTGTCGAGGCCTTCCGGCAGCGCTTCGATGAATTCCCACGCATGTGCGGCGACGCAGGCGGCGCGGATCTCGTCGAGCGTGGCGTCGCGCTTGCTGCCGTAGGCGATGTTGTGCGCCAGTGTGTCGTTGAACAGCACCACGTCCTGCGAGACCAGCGCGATATGGCTGCGCAGGCTTTGCAGCCGGATGTCGCGGATGTCGATGCCGTCGAGTGAGAGGCTGCCGGTGTCCGGGTCGTAGAAGCGCGGCACCAGGTTGGCCAGCGTGGTCTTGCCCGAGCCGGAGGTGCCGACCAGCGCCACCGTCTCGCCGGGCGCGATGTCGAGCGATACGCCGGCGAGCGCCGGGGCGGTTTTGCCCGGGTAGGTCAGCGCCACGTCGCGCAGCGCCAGGCGGCCCTCGATACGATCAAGCGTGCGGCTGCCGCTGTCGCGTTCGGCCTCCTCGTCGAGCATGGTGAAGATCGTCTCGGCCGCGGCGAGGCCGCGCTGCAGCTGGTCGTTGACGCTGGTGAGCCGCTTGAGCGGCGCGAACAGCAGCAGCATCGCCATGAAGAAGGACACGAAGCCGCCCACGGTGGTGGCGTTGTCGCTGGCCTGGTCTGCCGCGATGTAGACGATGATCGCGAGCGCGACCGCGGCGATCAGCTGGATCACCGGTTCGTAGACCGCGTTGGCGGCGACGCGCTTCATCTCGAACAGCCGCGCCAGGTTGGCGGCCTGGCGGAAGCGCGTCTGCTCGTAGCCCTCGCCGCCGTAGAGCTTGACCACGCGATGGCCGCCGACAGCCTCGTCGACCACTTGGGTGAGGTCGCCGATGTTCTGCTGCGCCTTGCGTGACAGCCCGCGCAGTCGCCGGCTGGCGACGCGCACCACCCACAGCGTGAGCGGTACCAACGCGAACACGATCAGGGTCAGTTGCCAGTTCAGCCACAGCAGATAGCCGAGCAGGCCGGCCACGGTCACCGTGTCGCGCACCAGCGTGGTGAGCGAGCTGGTCGCCGACTGCGTCACCTGGGTGACGTTGAACGCCAGCTGCGCGATCAGCTGGCCGCTCGGGTTCTGGTCGAAGTAGCGCGTCGGCAGCGTCACCAGCTTGTCGAACATCGCCGCGCGC
>JAJZRT010000785.1 GCA_021802595.1 Pseudomonadota bacterium | reverse complement strand
CTTGTCGTTGACGTTGACCTGGTTGATCCCAGGCAACTGGATTTCCGCCGGGTCTTCCGCCGTGGAGATGTTGACGTCGGGCTTGTTGAGGATGTTCAGGCAGGTATAAAGCGACACGGTCTTGCCGGAACCGGTCGGGCCGGTCACCAGCACCATGCCGTAAGGACGCTGCACCGCATTCAACAATAGATCCTTCTGCCATGGCTCGTAGCCCAGCGCCTCGATTCCCAGTTGGGCGCTGGTAGGGTCGAGAATACGCATGACGATCTTTTCGCCATACAACGTAGGCAGGGTGCTGACCCGAAAATCGATGGCACGGTTCTTCGACAGCACCATTTTCATGCGGCCGTCCTGCGGCACGCGCTTCTCCGAGATATCCAGCCGCGACAGCACCTTGATGCGCGAAGCGACCTTGTCCTTGATCGCCATCGGCGGCTGGGCGATTTCTGACAGAATGCCATCGCGCCGGTAGCGGATGCGGTAAAATTTCTCGTACGGCTCGAAGTGAATATCGGATGCGCCGATGTTGATGGCGTCGAGCATGATCTTCTGCAGATAGCGCACCACCGGCGCATCGTCGATTTCGATGCCGCCGGTGTCCTGCTGGGCTGCGGCACTTTCCTCGTCGGCAAAATCCAGATTGAGGTCTTCCGCGTTCAACACGGCCATCGTGTTGTCGTTTTCCTGGCCGGCTTTCTCGATCAGCTTGCCTAGCTTGTCGTCTTCCACCACCACGGGTTCCACTGTCTGTCCGGTCTGGAACTTCACTTCATCCAGCGCCTGCAGATGGGTAGGGTCTGACGTCGCCACATACAGCTTGTTGCCACGCTGATACAAGGCAACCACGCGTCGCTTCTGCACCAGTTTCGGATCGAGCAGCCCCTGTGGCAGGCTCTCGTGATCCATGGCATTCAGGTCAAGATAGGGGAAACCGAACGAGATGGCCGCAAATTCGGCCACCTGATCGGCCTTGAATCGCCGCCCCTTGATCAATTCGGTCACGAACGAGTCGCCCGACTGGCTGGCGCGTTTCCAGACCCCTTCGGCGTCGTCCTCGGACAGCCAGCCATGGTTGACCATGGCCCGCGCCAGCCCGGTTAAATTGTTGGTGTTTGTCACAGCTGCCATAGCTCGGTTCCAGACAAGTCCAGCGTCAAATTATCGTCCACACGCCGCCGGAAGGCGGCGGACATGGGGAATCACAGGCCTTAACGGCGATTTTTCGACTAAATTGAGGGGGGCTCGGACAAGGCTTCATCCACCGTCGGCAAGTAGATGCGGGCCATTTTGACCGCGCGGTCCTGTGTCTGTACGATTTCTACCGGCACGTCGCCCAGCTTGAGACTCACACCCGCCTCGGGGATGTCCTCGAATTGCTCCAGCAACAGGCCGTTCAGCGTCTTCGGGCCGTCCAGCGGCAGCGACAGGCCCAGCTTGCGGTTCAAATGGCGCAGCAGGACGCTGCCCTCGACCAGCCAGCTGCCATCCTCCTCGCGTCGCAGGTAACCCGTATCCGACGGCGCCTGCGTGGTGAATTCGCCGACCATTTCTTCCAGCAGGTCTTCCAGCGTCACCAGGCCCTGAAGTTCGCCGTATTCATCGACCACCAGTGCCAGTCGCCGCCGGCTGGACTGAAAATTGCGCAACTGGGTGAACAGCGGCGTCCCCGCCGGGACAAAGTAGGGTGCCTCGAGATTGGCTTTCAATGTCTCCGGATCCAGTTCCTCGCCAGTCAGCGCGTGCAGCACCCGGCGCACATGCAGCACGCCCAGAAGATTGTCGGACGAGCCGGCATGCACCACCAGCCGGGTATGGTGGCTGGTGGAAATCTGCTGCCGCATTCGTTCCGGATCGTCCTCGATATCGATCGCCTCGATCTGGTTGCGTGGCGTCATCACGTCATCGACCGTGATGTCCTCCAGTTCCAGCAGGTTCATCAAAATCCGGTGGTGTTCGCGCGGCAGCCGCCCCGACGATTCCAGCACGATGGTGCGCAACTCCTCCAGCCCCAGGCTGTTGCCCTGCCCCTGCTCGGGAGGCCTGATCCGCAACAGCCGCAAAATGCCCTGTACAAACAGGTTCACGAACCACACCACCGGATAGGCCAGTTTCAGCAGCGGCGTGAGCAGCAGCGTCGCCGGGTAGGCGACGCGTTCGGGGAAGGCGGCGCCCACCACCTTGGGCGTGACTTCGCTGAACACCAGAATCAGGAAGGTGAGCAACAGCGTCGCCACGAACAGCACGACTTCGCCAGAGCCAAACAGGCGAATCGCCAGCACGGCCGACAGCGTGGCCGAAGCGGAATTGACCAGGTTGTTGCCGAGCAGGATCACGCCCAGCAGCTTGTCCGTCTTGTCCAGCAGCGCCTGGGCACGCATTGCGCCCCGCACACCGGATTCGGCGGCATGGCGCAGGCGATAGCGGTTGATCGCCATCATCGCGGTCTCGGACGCGGAAAAAAATGCCGACGTCAGCAGCAAGACGGCGAGTGCCGCAAACAGCGTGCTGGTGGAAATACTGTCCAATCAGAATCGCCTCAACGCCTGAGCACGATTTCCAGCACGAACTGGGTGCCCAGATAAGCCAGCAGCAACAGGGTGAAACCGGTGATCGTCCAGACCAGCGCCGTGCGGCCGCGCCAGCCGCGGAAATGGCGACCCAGCAGCAGGCCGCCAAACACCAGCCAGGACAGGATGGCGAACACGATCTTGTGGGTAAACTGCAGTGGCGTACCAAACAGTTCCTCCGAAAAGAACACCCCGCTGAACACCGCCAGGGTCAGCAGCGCAAATCCCACGCCGATGGTTTTGAACAGCATCGCTTCCAGCGTCAGCAAAGGCGGTGTCCCACCCTGCAGAAACGCGCCGCGATGCAGCTGTTTTTCCAGCATGGTCATCATCACCGCATGCAAGGCGGCCACCGCCAGCAAGCCATAGGCGAGGAAAGACACCACCAGATGCGCGCGCAAGGCCAGCGCCTGCGAATCGGGAATGGCGTGGGTCTCGGTAAAAATTGCCATGAGCAGCACGGACAGCGCCGCCAGGCCGCTGACCCACGACTGCAGGCGCGCCAGCGGCGCGCCCTGGC